>CAZLHW010000487.1:0-381 GCA_964559085.1 uncultured Acidobacteriota bacterium
CTGGATAACTATCACCTGCATGGAAACGGCATGCTTGCCTGGATTCAGGCAGGCATGGAACCGGTTCTCACAGGCTTGCTGTATCTTCCCGCGGAAACGGCCGGCATCTTTCTGCTTGGATTCCTGCGGCGTGATTACGGCGCTGCGGGATTTTACGATCTTGCCAGGAAAGGATTGCTGACCGGCCAGCAGGTTGTCGTCAGCATGATCGTGATTACGCTGTTTGTGCCCTGCCTGGCCAGTTTCCTCATGATCATCAAGGAACAGGGGATCAAACGCGCCCTGGCGATCACCGGTTTCATCGTGCCTTTCGCCATCTGCGTCGGCGCCGTGGCCAGCTGGGTTCTGCGCGCGTTGAACATTCAATTTTAACCGGTACGG
>CAZLHW010000487.1:437-3259 GCA_964559085.1 uncultured Acidobacteriota bacterium
AAAAAAAAATTTCGGAAGAAATTGTCGAGGTGCTTGAAGCGGTATGGACCCTGCAGGAGCAGTCCGAGGCCACCATCGAAAATGTAATTCGCAACGCAGGCGTCGCCGCCTCTGAAAAGCTGCTTAACACGTTAAGCCGCGACGGACTTCTTTCCGTCGATGAAGCAGGCCGCGTGCGACTGCTCCCCAAGGGCCTGGAAATGGCGGAACCGATTATCCGCAGGCACCGGCTGGCCGAACGGCTGATCTGCGACGTGCTCGGATCCCATGTTGAGGAAAGCGAAGCCGCCGCCTGCGAATACGAACATCTGCTCGCAGAGGGGATCACCAATTCCATCTGCACTCTCCTGGGACATCCGCGCTACTGCCCGCACAACAGGCCCATTCCGGAGGGGGAGTGCTGCCGCCAGGCGCGGGAAGATTTAAAACCCATCGTCGTCTCCTGCGATCAGCTCCGCGTCGGGGAATCCGCAAAGGTCGCCTATTTCAGCACACGCGAGCATTCCCGCCTTCTGAAACTCTCGGCGCTCGGCATTTCTCCGGGGATATCGCTGCGGCTCATCCAGAAATGGCCGGCATATGTGGTTCAATGCGAAGAAACCGAGATCGCGCTCGAACCGGATATTGCCAAAAACATCTACGTCTGGCAGGCGCCGAAAGAGTGATTCGAGATTAAGAACAGCCATCACCCCTTCGGGGCTTTCATAAACGGCCTCCTCTACCCAGGGTTCCAGATCCTCTCTCCGTTCGGATCTTTCAGCGCGAGCTCTTGCCGAGATTGCCAAAGCCATGGATCCAATGAACAAACTCCTGCTGATTCGGTCATGGCCGATTCTAATCTCGAATCCCGAATTGCGAATCAAAGCTTTGCTTTCTTCAGCCGGAGTGCGTTGCTGATCACGGAAACCGAACTGAAGGTCATGGCGGCGCTGGCAATCATCGGATTCAGCAGCAATCCGCTAAAGGGGTAAAGCAGGCCTGCGGCAACGGGTACGCCCAGGATATTGTAAATAAATGCAAAGAACAGGTTCTGCCGAATGTTCTTCATGGTGCTTCGGCTGAGGTTTCGAGCGCGCACCACGCCGCGCAGGTCTCCTTTGACAAGCGTGATCCCGGCGCTCTGAATTGCCACATCTGCTCCGGTTCCCATAGCAATGCCGACATGCGCCTGGGCAAGCGCCGGAGCATCATTAATGCCGTCGCCCGCCATTGCCACCGTCCGGCCTTGCGCCTGGAAACGCCTGATTAGATCTCCTTTCCGCTCCGGGGACACCTCCGCCTCCACTTCATCTATGTTGAGCCGGCGCGCTACAAGAGCGGCGTTGGTTTTGCTGTCTCCGGTCAGCATAACCAGGCGAATTCCCTGCCGGTGCAAATCCCGGATCGCAGCCGCCGCAGAAGCCTTTAAAGGATCGGAAACACACAACAATCCCGCAGGCGTCCGATCAACCAGCGCAAACATGACAGTCCAGCCCTCGCTGCGCAACGCTTCTGCCCTCTGAACAAAATCCTTTCCGTCCGCGCCTATCTCCGCAAGAAGGGCCGAATTGCCAACCGCTACCGCGTGGCCGTCTACAACACCCAAAATCCCTTTCCCGGTTATGGAACGGAAGTCATTCGCGCTGGAAAGCGAAAGAGAACGTTTTGCTGCGGCGGAAACAATCGCCGTGGCGAGAACGTGTTCGCTCCCCTGTTCCAGGCTCGCAGCCAGGCGCAGCACTTCCTCCTCGGACCATCCTTCGGCGACCTCAATAGATACGAGCTGCGGCTTCCCTTCGGTGAGCGTGCCTGTTTTGTCGACAACGAGGGTGTCCACTTTCTCAAGCAATTCGAGCGCTTCCGCATTTCGGATCAGAATTCCGGCACCGGCGCCGCGCCCGGTTCCCACCATTATGGACATCGGGGTGGCCAGGCCAAGGGCGCAGGGACAGGCAATAATAAGAACCGCGACCGCATTCACTAATCCGTAAGCCATCGCCGGTTCCGGGCCGGCGATTCCCCAGATGAGGAATGTAAGTATGGAAACCAGAATGACGGCCGGAACAAAGTAGGATGCCACTTTGTCCGCCAGTCGTTGAATGGGAGCGCGGCTCCGTTGCGCCTCGCTCACCAAGCGCACAATGTGAGCCAGAAGCGTATCCCGCCCCACCTTTTCAGCTCTCATGATAAAGCTTCCGTTTCCGTTTACTGTCCCTCCCGTAACGCGGCTCCCCCTGGACTTCTCCACCGGTATCGGCTCTCCCGTCATCATGGATTCATCTACGAAGCTTTCTCCTTCCAGCAGGATCCCATCCACGGGAACCTTCTCTCCCGGGCGCACGCGCAGGCGATCCCCGGGTTTGACCTGATCAAGCGCTACGTCATGCTCCGCTCCGCCGTCTTCGACAATGCGGGCCGTTTTCGGGGTCAACTCCAGCAAGGATCGGATAGCGCTTCCCGTCTGCGCGCGCGCGCAGCTCAAGAACCTGGCCGAGGAGAACCAGCGTGATGATGACGGCCGAAGCCTCAAAATAGACTTGCGGCATTCCATGATGGCCGCGGAAAGATTCGGGCAATTTGTCGGGCACCAGGGCCGCGATAACGCTATAGGCATAAGCAGCTCCGGTCCCGACGGAGATCAGTGTAAACATATTCAGGCTGCGGTTCACAACCGACGCCCAGCCCCTTTGAAAAAAAGGCCGTCCGCCCCACAGCACCACGGGCGTTGACAGGAGAAGCTGGCCCCATACCCCGCCGGGGACGGCTGAGCCCCAAACCATCTCGCCCATGGCGAGGAGAAGGATCGGAAGCGTCAGCACCAGGCTTATCCAGAATCGGCGCTT
>CAZLHW010000488.1:0-3254 GCA_964559085.1 uncultured Acidobacteriota bacterium
CCGTTTATACCCCCTGCAGGCGCTCCAACTTTAGCTGGACACTATATCATCTTCCGCATACAGGGTGGAGTCGGAACTGCCGGCCTGCCGACCCGTTTTTGCTCCTTGTCTCCGGCAGACTGATGCCGTAACATGACGTTTTCGGCTCAACGCCCATGACGGGCCTCGGGCCCTGTGCAATATAACCCTCGAACCATGTCAGGTCCGGAAGGAAGCAGCATTAAGAGGATCCTTATATGTGCAACAGGATACCCGAGGCTCGACCCTTTTCTCTATGCAATATCAGGTTCTCGCGCGCAAATGGCGTCCCAGGAACTTTCAGGAACTTGTGGGTCAGGATCATGTGTCCCGCACACTGCTGAATGCGCTTCAGTCGGGCCGACTCGCGCATGCCTTTCTGTTTTCGGGCCCGCGCGGAAGCGGTAAAACCACCCCGGCACGCATTCTTGCAAAAGCGCTGAACTGCCATGGGGGCAAGCCCGGCGAACCCTGCAACACATGCCCTGCCTGCGTGGAAATAGCGGCCGGCAATTGCATGGATGTCCTGGAAATCGACGCCGCTTCCAATCGCGGGATCGACGAGATCCGGGAATTGAAGGAAAAGACCCGATACAACCCTGCCAGGGACCGGAACAAGATTTTCATCATCGATGAAGTGCACATGCTGACGACCGAAGCCTTCAACGCGTTGTTGAAGACTCTGGAGGAGCCGCCGCCTCACGTGGTTTTCATCCTTGCCACCACCGAATATCACAAGATTCCGGCCACGATCCTTTCGCGATGCCAGCAATACAGCTTCAAGCTTATACCGTATCCGTTGATATTGGACCGGCTTCGTGAAATTGCCGCAGCCGAAGGCGTTCAGATCAGCACCGCCGCGCTCGAGCAGGTTGTGTTTTCCAGCGGCGGCAGCATGCGTGATGCCATGTCGGCTCTTGACCAGGTGATTGCCTTCAGCGGCGACTGCGTACGCGATGAGGATGTGGCCACGCTTCTCGGGCTGGTTGAGCCCAAAATACTGAGCCGGACCATTCGGGCCATTGCCGCCAATGATGTGGCCACGCTTCTCAAGGTGGTGGCTGAACTGGTGGAGGTTGGCCACGACCTCAGCAATTTCTGCCGCCGTCTGTCCGGGCAGTTTCGGAATCTGATGGTTCTGAAGGCCGGAATTGCCGATCCGGCTCTTCTGGGGATTCCGGAAAGTCTGCTGCCGGATTTGCGGGAACAGGCCGAATTATTTTCCAGAGAGGATCTCTTGCGTCTTTTCGATGCCTTTCAGAAAATTGAATCCGGCCTGCGCCATGCAACGCAGGTGCGCTTCCAGCTTGAAATGGGATTGATCGAACTGGCGCATCTGGCAAAACTGAAGCCAATTGAGGACCTGATCGCGGAGTTTTCCGCCGCAACGGAAGCGGATCCGCCGCGGGAGCCGCAGGCAGCTCGCCGTCCGAATGATGACGCTTCCTCGGCATATCGGTCGGCGCCGGCGGCAAAGCCGCATCCAAAGGCGGCGCCCGCGGAATCTAAAGACTTAATGCGTCCCTGCGGGCCGGAGCGCGCGAGCGCGCTTCCTGCGGACACCCGCGCCGCCTCTCCCGCGGCCGGGGCCGATCCGAAAACGCTGCTCTTCAAAATCGCCGCTGCCGTCGGAAGAGAATCCCTTGAATCTCTGATGCAGGATTGGGAAGGCGCCGAACTTGCCGGCAATAGCCTGGTTCTTAAGCCGGGATCCGCAAGCGATTTTTCGCGGCGTCAGATTCAAAACAACCTCGAGACGATAACCAAGGCCGCCGCCCGTGTTATCGGGCATCCCGTTAAGGTGACGCTGGCGGAGCCGGAAACCCAGGCAAATATCGAGGCTCCGGCGTTACGGAAGAATCAATCCAATGCTGAAAGCCTCCTCGAGACGGCGAAACGCGAGCCGATTGTAAAATCCTTCCTTGACGTATTCCCGGGTCCCGTAAAAGCTGAGAAAATAGATCAATGAGCGACTACGCGGAACCTATCGAGAGACTTATCGACGAATTCCGCAAACTCCCCGGTATCGGATCCAAGAGCGCCCAGCGTCTCGCCTATAGTATTCTGCGCCGTCCCAGGGAAGATGCGGAGCGCCTGAGTCGCGCCATCATCGAGGCCAAGGATAAAATCTGCTACTGTTCCCGCTGCAACAATTTCTCAGACCGGGATCCCTGCTATTACTGCAACAACACAGCGCGCTCTCCGGAAAGCATCTGTGTCGTTGAAGAACCGCATGACATTCTGGCCATCGAGAGGACTCGGGAATACCACGGGCAATACCACGTTCTACACGGCGTGCTTTCGCCCATCAACGGAATAGGCCCTGAAGACCTCAAACTCAAGAATCTGCTGGAGCGGTTGCGGGAAGGGACCGTTCGCGAGATCATCATCGCAACTAATCCGAATGTGGAGGGGGAAGCGACCGCAATCTATCTGGCCAAGCTGCTCAAACCGATCGGAATCAAGGTGAGCCGCATCGCCCTGGGAGTCCCCGTGGGGAGCGATCTGGAATACGCCGACGAAATCACGATGTCTAAAGCTCTCGAACATCGCCACGAACTGTAACGCATTTACGAATTACGAGTGACGAATTACGAATGAAAACATACGGCTTGATTGGGGCCGGCGCTCGTTTATAGGGGAGCGCTGGTTCTCTTCATTCGGTACCATACGAGAAATACGAAGGCTGCGATCAGGATTCTGTTTCCAAAAACCACCAGGAGCCTTCTGCCGATGTTTTCCCCCGTAATCGCAGCCAGTTTTCTGGAAGCCTCCTCGTTAAGCTCAAGGTTCAGCATTGGGGAGATTCTCCCATGCTTTTGGATGCTTGCCGACTTTATATCCTCTTTTGCCGGAACCTGGGCGGGAGTTGCCTGAACCGATTCGGTCTTGCCATTTCCATAGGCTAAGTCAATACACTGTCGTGCCTGCGAGCATTCGAGAGAGAAATATAGCTTGTCGTCGGACTGGGCCCACCCCGATACAGCAAAAACCTGAAAAAAGCAGGGCAAAGGCACGGATCTTCTTAGTTCCTTTCATCCCACTCATCAGGGAGGTATTGAAGCAGATCACCCGGTTGACAATTCAGAGCTTTGCATATTTCGTTGAGCGTTGAAAAACGAACGGCCTTCGCTTTCCCGGTCTTCAGGATGGAAAGGTGTTGAGCGAGATCCCCGGTTTTTTCTTCGAGTTCGCTGAAGCTTCATCTCCCTCTCGGCGAGAATAACCGCCAGTCC
>CAZLHW010000489.1:0-3242 GCA_964559085.1 uncultured Acidobacteriota bacterium
AATGGTCCTCGATATCGATCATTTCAAGCAGATCAACGACACCTACGGCCACGCAACCGGCGATAAAGTGATACAGGCCGTCGCGGAACAGATGAAGTTGAGCAAAAGGAGCATGGACACGGCGGCCCGCATCGGCGGCGAAGAGTTCGCCATCATTCTGCCGGAATGCTCTCCCGAGGATGCAATCAGCGCCGCTACCCGTATTCATACCCGCCTCAATCCCTTTGTATTAAAGATGGAAGATAAATCCCTGAGTCTGACGACAAGCGCGGGCCTTGTCTGGACCAATCCGAACATCCCGGTTGATTCCGCGGCTCTGCTGGCGGAAGCCGATCAAGAAATGTATCGGGCCAAATGGGCGGGCAGGCGTCGTCTCTTCTACAGGGTTCCGGAATCCACTATGGTTTCCGGGCAGGAACACGCGGCCTTGATGGACCTGCGTCTTGGAGAAGGCACCAATGGGCACTGAATCGAAGGCGGCACGCCGCATAGCCATTGTCAGCGGCAAGGGCGGTGTCGGGAAAACAGTCATCACGGCCAATCTTGCGGCAAAATTATCCCTGAGCGGACAGCGGACGCTCGTCGTTGACGCAGATCTGGGCCTGGCCAATCTCGACATTCTGTTGGGATTGAGCCCTCAAGGCACGCTGCTCGATGTAGTGCACGGCAGACGCCTGCTGGATGAGGTCCTGATCCATACAGAAAAGGGGTTCGATTTGCTGCCTGCGGGATCGGGCCTTCCCGAAGGGGCGGCGCTTACCCAAGTCCTTTCGGACTCCGTGCGCTCCATTCTCCAGGCCGTTGAGGCCCGCTATGACATCATCCTGTTTGACGCCGGGGCCGGAGTGGGAGATGTCGTCGTCTTTTTCGCAAGCCTTTCCAGCGAAATAATGCTGATTGTTACACCGGAACCCACCTCACTGATGGACGCCTACGCCACGATCAAGATTCTCAATCAAATGCATGGGAAGGACGAGTTCCTTGTAGTCGTCAACCAGGCTGACCCGGATAGTCTGAACCAAACTGCATCGACCATCGTCGGGCATCTTCGCAATGTGGCGGCACGGTTTCTCAATTCCAGGCAGGGGAAACCGGTACGGATAGACCTGGTCGGATCCATTCCTCTGGATCCTGCAATACCCCGTGCAATCCGCCAAAGACAGCTGCTTGCAGAAACCTGTCCGGAAGCCCCCTCCGCCTCCGGCATCTTTTCTCTCGCGGATTCACTGGGCGCCCGGATTGCCTGCTGATCCTGTTTCCGGTCGAAAGCCGCGGCGGGGTTTTGCGGTTTTTCCTATCTGAAGATCCGCAACTTTTTTTCTTCAATAAGATCGAATTTGACGCACATGGTGTAATATGTGTTCCGTTGATTTCATCGGCTCCGCCTATTTCATCCGGCATGGGCATCCACCAAAACCATTGGCCGGTGATAGCCGGGACGGAATGCGGTCAACACACGAACTTTTTCCACAATCTGAGGACGACATTGGATCAAGAAACCCAGGATATCCGCGAATCTACTATAAATAATGAAAGCGTCCTGGAACTAATCCGGAGGATCGAGGAAAGGGATCCCTCCGCCCTGATCGCTCTCTACGATAAGACCAGCCGTCTGCTGTTCGGGCTGATCTTGAAAATACTTGGAGACAGAACCTCCGCCGAAGAGACCCTCCTGGAAGTGTACACACACCTGTGGAGAGACCCCGGGGGCCGGGATTCCTCGCTTCTGCCCATGGAATGGCTGCTGTCTCTTGCACGCGCGCAGGCAGTGGCAAAGCTTCACTGGAACAAACAAGTGAAAAGGAAGACAGGATTTCAGGCACGCACGATGGAATCCGCAATGACAATAGCTCCCGAGCGGCAGGAGCTTGTAAGATCTTCCATCAGCCTTCTTTCGCCCGCTCAGCAGGAAATTCTTGGATGGGCGTACTATTCGGGATTGAGCTGCAGCGAAATCGCCGCACAAATCGGCAAGCCGATTGGCGCAATAAAGACTCACGCCCGCCTGGCCTTGAATAAATTGAGCGAATCCCTTCGTCCGCTAATTGAGCGAGACAGAAAGGCGGAAACTGCGACGGGAGAGGCACAGTGAAACACGAACGAGCAACCGAGGAAATCCGGGAACTGGCGGCTCTCTATGCTCTGGGTTCGCTGACGCAGCATGAAGCCCGCAGCTTTGAAATTCACATGCGGGAAGGATGCGGTGTGTGCGAAAACGAATATCGGAAATTTGCGCGCACCATAGCGGAATTGGGATTCGCTTCCGAGGAAGTCCCGGCGCCGGATTATATCCGCGATCTCCTGCTGGCACGCGTGGAACGAGAACGGGGGGCGGCCGCAACCGCCGGCAATAAAATCAAGGCGCAAAAAACCGAAATTCCCCAAAAGACTCCGATGCCGCCTCCGGCCGCTCCCTTTCTGCATTCCCGGCCCAGGCGCGAAAAGCCGCACATCGTTCCATGGGTCTTGGCCTTCCTGCTGCTGGCTCTGGCCGTTGCATCCTATTTCCTTTGGAAAACATTTCAGGATGAAACCCGTCAGCTGCAGGCAAAGCTCACAGCTGCGCGAATGGATGCGGATGAACTGAAGAAACAGATTGAGGAGCACGCAAAGACCGCCTCCCGGCTGGAGCAGATCACGGCCGCCATGCGCCGCCCGGAAACACGGATTGCGCGGCTCATAGGGCAAGCGGCCGCCCCCAACCATGCCGGAGCCGTTCTATGGGATACAAAAGCGGAGGAATGCCTGATTATAGGCGCCTTCGACGCCACGCCGCAGGGCAAGGTCTATCAGCTCTGGTTCTTTTCTCCTACGCAAAAAATCCGGGTCGGCCTGATTCACCCCGACGCGCAGGGCCGGGTCTTCACGAGCCTGCGCGTACCCGAGGAATGCGCGGGCGCAACGGCCGTCGTCGTGACGCTGGAGCCCGACAACGGGTCGCAGATTCCCACGGCGCCCTACTGCGCCGCGGGCCGCATCGATTGAAGCCCGAAGGTTTACGACGGACGAATACTCCCCTATCCGGGATTCTGTTTTCAGCCCTCCGTCGTTCATGCCTGTATTCTCTCTTTAAATGCGGCCCGAACCTCGCTATTCTCTTTGGTTCACCGCGCGTATGAGGAGGATTTCCAATGCCTGCTTATAATGCTCCTGCCATTGAGGCCAAATGGCAGGACTATTGGGAAAGGAACCGGAGTTTCAAGGCTCCGGCCGACAGCCCGAAACCCAAGCTCTCTGGCCGC
>CAZLHW010000490.1:0-3230 GCA_964559085.1 uncultured Acidobacteriota bacterium
GGTCCTGAGTCCCTAAAACAAAGACTCCCGGGGCCGGCTCCGCGCCGACGACATAAGCGACGATGCCTCCGCTCTTCAGCAAAAGTTCCTCGGGGAATTGGCGTACGGCCTGCTGCAGCGGGGTTCCCGGGGGCACGCTGGGCCCCAGCATCCCGCGCCGGGCTACGCGCATCCCGGTCGCGTTTGCCACGACGGCCTGCTCGAAGGAGATTTTGGTCCCGTCTGCGAAAGAGGTCACCATGTGAGGTTTCTGCCCCCATCGGTGCGCAAATGCCTCCTGCGTGGAAGGGGTGCGATAGCGATCCTGGAGGCCCTTGATATTGCCGCACAGCACGGGCCTCACGCCGATGCCTTTGACGAACCGGTATAAATTCATGAGGACGCCGGGCTGGTCTCCGTCAGAATTGGAGTTTATGACGCCCGCTCTATGCGCATAGACTTTCAGGATTGGCCCCAGCGTGCCATCCAATTCGGCGTTCATCAAAATAACATGCTTGGCATGCCGTATGGCATGAAGGACAACGTGCGATCCGAACTCGACGCTGCCTGTCGCCTCGATAATCGCATCAAGGCGGGCCGCCTGTGCCGCCAACAACCCGTCTTCGACCACGGCATATCGGCCGGCGGCAATGCAGTCTTCGAGCGCGGCCAGGTGCCGCACGACGCGCGCGTCCTGTATTCCGGCTTCCGCATACGCCCGAAGGCCTGCTTCCGCGCGTCGGCTGGCGATAACGGAAAGCCGGATGCCCGGAACAGCAGAGAGAATCTGCAGCGCAATCCCCCGGCCGATGAAGCCTGCTCCAATCAGAGCAGCGCGGATGGGTCTCCCCTCTTCCTGCCGACGATGAAGCGCTTTATCAACCAGAATCATCGGTTCCCCCTAAGTACAAAAATCAGCCCAGCGACAGTCCTTTTCAGAAATGACGGAAACCTCGAGCGGCCATTCTATCGAAAATGCAGGGTCATTATAGCGAATGCCCCGCTCATGAAGCGGGGAGTAAAACTGGGACACCTGATACAGAGCCACGGAGTGGTCCTCGAGTGATTGGAATCCGTGCGCGCAGCCTTCCGGAACAAACACCATGCGCTGGCTGGAGGCGCTGAGTTCAACCGCGATCCATTGCCGGCAGGTCGGGGAACCGGGTCGCAGGTCCAGGATAACGTCGTAAATAGCGCCCTGGATGCACCGCATCAGCTTGGTTTCCGCAAAAGGTTCCAGCTGATAATGAATTCCCCGGATGGTTCCCCTCTGTTTTGAATACGAAGTGTTTATCTGAACCGGCAGCGCATGAATTCCATGGGCTTCAAATTCCTTCTTGCACCAGCTGCGCGCGAAAAAGCCGCGATTATCCTCGACTCTTTCCGGATCGATGATCCAAGCCCCAGGAATTTTTGTTGGTGTAAAGATCATACGATGCAATCCCCTTGAGCTGAAGCTAAAGAACAATTTTCGAACATGCGCCGAGATCAGTCCAGGATCGGACTTTATCCCCTCCGCACAAACCGCAACGGAAATTTTCCGGGATTGGATAACTGCAAAAATTCACGGACGGCTCCAGAACAAACGGGCATCGATCTGCCCGGTCTTAAGAAGATAGGCCAGTTGGCGGAGCCGGGTGTAGCTGCGGAATTTAAAAACTTCACTGTTCATATCGATTCTGCGGAAAAGGTCAAATAATTGCTGAACTCCTGACGCGGCGGTCCATGCACATTCAAAGGATGGAATTAGGCGTCGAATCTTTTGGAACGAAACGCGGTAGCTGCGGCTGTCGCCGCCGTCGGCGCCGTAGAAAAGCCTGCAGCCCGGCAATCCGGCGGACACAATCTCCGCAATCTGCCGCACCTGATAGTTCTCTGTCGTGCTCCCGACGTTCAGGATCTGGTTGTGCACGGCCTCTGCGGGGGATTCCAGGACCAGCTCGATTGCCCGGCAAATGTCCAGAACGTGAACCAGAGGGCGCCACGGGGTGCCGTCGCTGGTCATTTGAATTGCACCGGATGTCCAGGCCAGGCCCGCAAGGTTGTTCAGCACGAGATCAAAGCGCATGGAAGGAGAAGCGCCGAAGGCGGTTGCATTGCGCAAAAAGGTCGGAGAAAAATCGGGAGATGCCAGCCTGGAAACGTCCTGCTCCACCATCACCTTGCAGCGGGCATAGACCGTCCGGGGATCCGTCGGAGATTCCTCATCCAACAGGTCGGCATCGGCCGCGCCATATACACTGCAGGAGGAAGCATAGACAAAACGGCGAACTCCGGCCTTCTTGCACAAAAGAGCCAGTCGGACGCTGCCACGATGATTGACCTCATAGGTAATCTCGGGATTGAGTTCGCTGAGCGGGTCGTTGGAAAGCTCCGCAAGATGAACTACGGCTTCGTATCCGCACAGATCATTTTCCGAGATGGTGCGCAGGTCGCGGTTGATACGGGATGGAAGCAGGTCCGCAGGGTGGTGATACAACTGGCCGTCCCGATAATAGCCGGTATCGAGACCCGTCACAGAATAGCCCTTCGCGCACAGCATAGGCGCCAGCAAGGTTCCGATATATCCGTCCGAGCCTGTTACTAGAACGCGCATTTTTGCTCACGCCGCCCCGGAATCATCCGGAGCCCAAAGCCTCCATGGCGCTTTCCCGCTTTTCCAAAGCCCATCCAGCACCAATTTGTCATGCAGCGTGTCCATTGGGTGCCAGAAACCCTTATGCTTGAAGGCGGAAAGTTTTCCTTCGGAGGCAAGCTTTTCCATCGGCTCGCGTTCCCATGACGTGGCGTCCCCCTCTATATAGTCAAGGACTTCCGGTTCCAGAACAAAAAAGCCTCCATTAATCCAGGCCGTGGTCTCTTCGGCTTTTTCTCGAAAAGAACGGATACAGAAATCTCCCTCTTCCAAATGAAACGTTCCAAAACGTCCGGGAGGCTGAACCGCTGTAAGGGTCGCCAAAGCCTTCTGCTTCCGGTGGTGATCCAAAAGGTTATTCAGATCCACGTCGGACAGGCAGTCCCCATAAGCAAAGTAAAATGGATCCGGGGAGAGATATTTCCCGATTCGCTTGAGCCTGCCGCCGGTCATCGAATTTTCTCCGGTATCCACGAGTGTCACCTTCCAGGGTTCGGCGCGCTTTTCATGGATCTGCATGCGATTGTTTTCCAAGTCGAAAGTGACATCGGAGGCGGCGAGAAAGTAGTGGGCAAAGATTTCGTTGATGATTTGGCCTTTATAACGGCAGGAGATG
>CAZLHW010000491.1:0-3230 GCA_964559085.1 uncultured Acidobacteriota bacterium
TCACGTTCTGGGTCAATCCATGAGTTTCTTCTCCGAAAACTCGACGGGCCGGCTCATGTCCAGAATGGGAAGCGACGTGGAGCAGGTCCAGGAGGCGGTCTCCATTGTCCTGGCGGAAATGGTGCGCGAGATCATTCTGCTGCTTTCGCTGGTAACGGTGGCGTTTTTTGCTGACTGGAGACTGGCTCTCCTTTCGCTGCTGATCGCTCCGTTTGCCCTGGGCCTGACTCTGGGGATGGGCCGGAACATCCGGCGGGTCAGTCTGAGAGGCCGGGAGGATGTCGCGAACCTCAATGATCACCTGCAGCAATCCATAACGGGAATGCGGATCATCAAGGCCTTTGGAATGGAATCCCATGAGGAAAAAGGGTTCAATCGGACCGCAATGAAATTGATGCGCAGCAACGTGAAGGCTGCGTCCATTTTGTTTTTAAACTCCCCCTTGATGGAGTTGCTGGGCGTCGTGGCCTTCATCCCGCTTCTCTATTATGCGCATGCGCGCCTTGAGGCGCACACGCTGACGCCGGGAAAGGTCGGGCTGGTCATTTTTGCACTCTTCAGCATGTACGATCCCATTCGGAAACTGAGCCGCATCCATGTCCAGATTCAACGGGCATTTGCCTCATCGAGCCGAATCGTGCAACTGCTGGATACCCACCAGGAAATACAGGATCGTCCGGACGCCCGGAATATGGGCGAATTCCGCGACTCCATTGAATTCCGGAATGTCAGCTTCGACTATGTAGACCAGAAGGGCGATACGCATGTCTTGCGCGATATCAATATACAGGTGAAGCGCAATCAGGTCGTCGCAATTGTGGGCAGCAGCGGATCGGGAAAGACAACGCTGGTGGGACTGCTGCCGCGGTTTTATGACCCCACTTCCGGATCCGTAAGAATCGACGGCGTCGACATCCGCGAATTCACACAGAGTTCGCTGCGAAACCAGATTGCCATGGTGACCCAGGAGACCTTTCTCTTCAACGATACGGTGCGCAACAACATAGCGTACGGCAACATTCACGCATCGGAAGCGCAAATCCTCGAGGCGGCCCGTATTGCGCTGGCTGATGAATTCATCATGAAATTCCCGATGAAATACGACACAGTAATCGGTGAAAGAGGTCAAAGACTGTCGGGAGGCGAACGCCAGCGGATTTCCATTGCTCGCGCGCTGCTGAAAAATGCGCCGATCCTCATTCTGGATGAGGCGACTTCGGCTCTGGATTCCGAATCGGAAAAGCTTGTCCAGCAGGCGTTGACCAACCTGATTCGGAACCGGACGACGCTCGTGATTGCCCATCGACTGTCCACTATCCGGAATGCGGACAAAATCCTGGTGCTGGACCGCGGGCGAATCGTGGAATCCGGAACGCATGAAACGTTGATGCAGAAGGATGGGCTCTATCGTCGGTTCTTCCGGCTTCAGACCGAAGAAACGCCGGATTCCGAGTGGCGCGAAACCTCCAAGATGTGAAAAATCAAAGGTTAAGGCTTGACGGAGACCCCTGCGCGGGCTAAATTATTGAGATTTATAAGGAAGAGGTGCGTATCGATGATTCTGAGCATGACGGGGTATGGAACGGGTTCCGCTCAGAAGGAAGGCGCCTCTGTTTCCGTTGAAATTAAAACCGTCAACCACCGCTTCCTGGATCTCCATCTCCGTATTTCGCTTGAATATCAGTTCCTGGAAGGGGAAGTGCAGCAGCAGATCCGGGGCGCGCTGGACCGCGGCCGGGTGGATGTGAATATAACCGTACAGAATACGGCTCCGAGCGGTTTTGAATTCAATACCAGTCTGTTGAAAGGTTATCTGGAAGCCGCGGAAAAATTGCGTCAGGAGTTTCATTTTCAGGAAGCGCTGGATTTGAAGACGGTCCTAGGCCTTCCCGGAATTCTGCAGGCGAAAGATACGGTACAGGAACAAGGCTCCGCCCTAATTGCCGAGCTGCTGCATGACGGCTTGAAGCAGGCGCTGGAGGGTGTCCTGCGCATGCGCAAACAGGAAGGGGAGGCTCTGCGCGCCGACATGCGCCGGAATCTTGCCGTCATCGAAGAGAGCACCGGTCGTATTCGGGACCTGAGTTCCAATGCCGCGGGCGAACATCTCCGGAAGCTTCGAGACCGCATCGAACAGCTGATTCCGCAGACGGGGATCGATCCGCAGAGGCTGGCTCAGGAAGCGGCCCTGATCGCCGACAAGTGCGATATTTCCGAAGAAGTCGCCCGGCTCAAAAGTCATATCGAGCAGTTTTATTTTCTGATGGATGCCCGCGAAAAGGCCGGGAAGAAACTGGATTTTCTATTGCAGGAATTGCAGCGCGAGGCGAACACCATTTTATCCAAATCGGGGAACCTGGAGGTGTCGCGCCTTGCCATCGCCATCAAAACCGATATCGAAAAGCTTCGCGAACAGGTTCAGAACGTTGAATAACCTCAGCCGCACCGGAAATCTGATTATCGTATCCGGCCCTTCCGGAGCCGGCAAATCCGTATTGGTCGGCAGCGTATTGCAGCGGATGGCGCAAGTGCAGTTTTCCGTCTCCTATACGACAAGAGCGCCCCGCGGTTCCGAGCAGAACGGCGTCGAGTATTTTTTTGTGGACCGGGAAACGTTTCAGTCGCTGATACAAGCGGATGAGTTTCTGGAATGGGCGGAAGTCCATGGCAACCTTTACGGGACTTCAAAGCGATTCGTGGACGAACGGTTGCAGCAGGGCATCGATGTGCTGCTGGATATCGATGTGCAGGGGGCCCGCATTATTCGTGAGAAGCGTCCGGATGCCGTTGCCGTCTTCATTCTGCCCCCGTCCTACCCTGTACTGCGCGAGCGGTTAACGCGCCGGAGCCTGGATGCAGGATTTGAGATAGAGAAGCGCCTTAAAATTGCCTGCGAGGAGATTCGCCGCTATAAGGACTACGATTACCTGATAATTAATGAGGAACTTGGCGTCTCCGTTGAGGAGCTGCAATCGATCATTTTAGGCGCCCGTTGCCGCACGGGTGTCAGCGCCGAGTTCGCAAAATTTGTATTGGATTCATTTGGAGGCTTATAAATGCAGAAGATCCATGAAAGAATCGGATCGAAATATCGTTTTATCATCCTCGCTGCCGAACGAGCGAAGCAGCTGCAGAACAACGCGAAACCGAAACTGAAGACACGCTCCACCAAACCTGCGTATATCGCGATGAAAGAGCTGGAAGCCGACCTGATCAGCTTCGAAGTGCTG
>CAZLHW010000492.1:0-1157 GCA_964559085.1 uncultured Acidobacteriota bacterium
AGCCCGGCTTCAAGATCGGCACTCAACGATTCGAGTCTCGCATAAATCCCATCCGCCCTATAGCCCCCATTTACCCTATCTTCTTCCAGAATCCCCAGCGTCGCGTTGGCCGCCGCGGTCGCCAGCGGATTGCCGCTGAGGGTACCCGCTTGGTAAACGTGTCCCAACGGCGCCAACAGGTCCATGATTTCCGCTCTTCCGCCGCAAACGGCCAAGGGCATTCCCCCGCCGACGATCTTGCCCAGACAGGTCAGATCCGCTTGGACACCATAGAGTTCTTGCGCGCCGCCGAACGCCACGCGGAAACCGCTGATGACCTCGTCGAAGATCAACAGGGCTCCGTTCTCATGGCAGAGGCGTCGCACGTTCTGCAGATAACCCGGCTCAGGCGCGACCACGCCCATATTCGCGGCCACCGGCTCGACCAGTACCGCCGCGATATCACCGGGCTGCTTTTGAAAGGCCTGTTCCAGCGTCGCCGGATCGTTGTATGGCACGACCACGGTCAACGCCGCCAAAGCCTCCGGCACGCCGGGGCTGGCGGCGGTGCCTCGTTCGGCCAGGCCGGACCCGGCTTGGACCAGCAGCGAATCGCTGTGGCCGTGATAACAGCCGGCCATTTTGACGATGGTATCGCGACGCGTGTGGGCGCGGGCCAGTCGGATCGCGGTCATCACCGCTTCGGTCCCGCTGCACAGCAGGCGGAGCTTCTCGATGGAGCCAAAGGCTCGCAGGATTCGCCAGGCCAGCTCCGTCTCGGCCTGCGTGGGCGCGCCGAAGGAGGTGCCCCGCCGGGCGGCGGCCTCGATCGCGGCGACCACCGCCGGATGGGCGTGTCCGAGCATCATCGGTCCCCAGGAGCCCACGTAATCGAGGTACTCATTCCCATCCAGATCGAATATGCGAGCCCCCTGGGCCCGGTCGAGGAACAAAGGGTTCAGGCCCACTCCGCCGAACGCCCGGACCGGCGAATTCACCCCGCCGGGCATGCACCGACGGGCCTGCTCAAACGCTTCGATGGATTTACGATTTATCATTTTACAATTTGACATTTACTGTTTAGTATATGTGTTTCTGTCGTCTGATGCGTCCTAACTGCAGGAGCACAGTGGATTGTAGATGTCCGAGAACATCCGGTAAATAGGTAATAGCAACAG
>CAZLHW010000492.1:1167-3226 GCA_964559085.1 uncultured Acidobacteriota bacterium
CCCGATGAAGGCGATCATCGTACTGATGATCGCCTTCATCGGGGGTTCGGCGTTCAGCGCCCTGATGCACGGCAGCGGCGGAGCCAACAAAGCCGCGGCATACTATGGCGCCAAGCAGAAAATCACCCACAACGACCTTCGGATCGCCGAACACGAACTGAAGCTCCTGGAAGAACTCGGCGCGGCGGATCAGTTGCGAAACCGCGGGGACCTGCAGGGGTTCCTCCTCGCCGAGCTGCTCTTCGCACAAAGCCGGGATTCGGCGGGCATGATGGAGATGGCCCGACAGACCATTCAACGGAATCAGTTGCGTATCAGCGACAAACAGCTCAAGGATCTGTACGAAAGCCGAACGGTGCCCAGCGACATCTACTGGATTCTGCTCCGCGAGGAGGCCAAGTCCGCCGGGATCTACGTCTCGGGGGAAGAGGTCGGAAGAAGCCTGGGCCAGGGCCTGGGGCAAAGTTACTCCGCGATGATGCGAACCCTCGTCGACCGGCACGGGGTGCCCGAGAAAAACATTCTCGCCACGTACGGCAAGCTGCTCGCCGTCCTACTGTATGCCCAGATCATCTCCTCCATGCAAAACGTCACCGCCTCTCAGGTCCGACACATCGCCCGTCGGGAGTCCGAGAGCCTGGACGCCGAGTTCGTGAAGCTCGAGGCCTCCGCGTTCGCCGACAAAACGCAGACGCCGTCGGCCGAGGCGCTCGCGCAGCAGTTCGATCAATACAAGGCCTGTGTTCCCGGCGACGTGACCGAGACCAATCCCTTCGGGTTCGGATACCGCCTGCCCAACCGCGTGCAGTTCGACTACATCGCCTTGAAGCTCTCGGATGTCGCCTCGATCATCAAGCAACCCACCGATGAAGACGCCGAGCTGTACTATCAGCAGAACCGCGCCCGGCAATTCACAGAAAAGGCCCCGGCCAACCCGAACGACCCCAATTCGCCGCAAATCGACAGGGTCAAGAGTTACCTCGAGGTGGCCGACGACATCATGGCCCAACTGCGGCGTCAGCGAATCGTGACGAAGGCCGAGCAGATCCTTCAGGAGGCACGCAGCACTGCGGATCTGTACCTGCCCCGACCGGTCGACGGCAACGAACCGACGCGCGCCCAGCGTAAGGCCAAGGCCGGCGACTACGCCAAAATCGCCCAGGATCTGTCCGTCAAGTACCGCAACCCGCTGTACACCGGCACCACCGGGTTGCTCAGCGCCGCCGACATCCGAGCCGACCGATATCTCCGTCGGATGTATCTGACGAACTACGGCTACAATCCGGTGCCCCTGCCGATGGTGTTGTTCTCGCTCAAGGAATTTGGAGACGATGCCACGGTCCTGCAGACTTCCTCCGCGGCCCAACAGTTCACCAGCATCGGTCCGGCAAAAGACCCGATGTCCGCCTCCGCGTCGGATGTGAGCGGTCAAATCATGTTGATCGCCAGAGTCGTTGCGGCCGAACCGGACGCCGCGCCTGCAAGCTTCGACTTCAGCTACAGTACGCAAACACTCAATCTGGGCGATCCCTCCGTCCAGAAAGACAAGTTCTTCTCCGTCAAAGACCAGATCGTCAAGGATCTCCAGACCCTGGCCGCCTGGGACACAACCGGCGCCAAGGCCGCGGAATTCATGGCGATGGCCACCAAAGACGGTTGGGACTCGGCGATCACGCAGTTCAACAAACTCTACGGCGAGCAAGCCAAGGCCGATCCCAACGATCCGAACGTATTCCGGCTGGACCGCCGCATGGGACTCCAACGGATCTCACAGGCGGATCTAGAGGTGCTCGCGACGCAGTTGTCCAACACCCCCGGCGGCAACGCCTATTTGAACGAGGCCCGGGTGGAGAGTCGACTCGCAGACCGCTTCTACTCGCTGGCCGAGGACCCGAACATCGCGACGTACCTGCCCAAGATCATGGAATTCAAACCGGAGCGATGTTATTACGTGGTCAAAACCCTCTCGCTCAATCCGCTCTATCAGGAGCAGTTCCAGAAGATCAAAGGCATGGTGCTCGGTCGGGAGGAGGTCGGCCAGAGCGAGCGTCTGGGTGTG
>CAZLHW010000493.1:0-3208 GCA_964559085.1 uncultured Acidobacteriota bacterium
AATCCTGAAAACGGGCATGGCTGCATTCGGCGAAGGTCGCCGTGAAGGGATCCGAAGCGTTATTGCCGCATTTTTCGGCGGCTTTGCCGTTAAGCTGTGTTCCTCTGGGATTGCGGTGCTTCAGGAAACTGTTTCCGGAGCCTTCCGTCTGGGAAATTCTGTTTTCCGTCTCGGCTCCGACGTTTCGGCCGCCCTCGTTGGCGTCGGTTTCATCATTGAATTTAACGGCGCAGTCCTGGTGGCCGCCGGCGGCGCATTGGCCTGGCTTTTCTTCATCCCGCTGTTTACGGCGCTTCAGCCTTCGCCGGAGGCGCCGGATGTTGCGGCCTCGGCGCTGTGGGCCAATCAGGTCCGCTATATCGGCGTAGGCGGAATGACGATCGGCGGCTTGTGGTCGATCCTCAAAATCCGTAAACAACTCATGGCCGGGATTCGCTCTGCGGTCGCCGGCCTGAGCGGTTCGGGCGATCCGACCGGCGCAAAGGATGCTGTTGCGGACCGGGATCTGGATCAGTGGACGATTTGGTTTTATATCGGCGCGGGAATACTGATTGCCGCGGGAGTTTATTTCTTCAATGTGGGAATTCCCGGGGCAAGCATTGCGACTCTGTATACTATACTGGCTGTCTTCTTTTTTGTGGCGATATCCGTCTATATCGTGGGGCTCATTGGGAGCACGAACCAGCCCGTGTCCGGGATTACAATCTGCACCTTCCTGCTTGCCGCGCTGTTTCTGTTCGCCGGAAGAGTGAGCGGAACCGAGGCGGTCCGGACCATTCTTTTCATTTCGGGAGTGGTGTGCCTTGCGGCCTGCCTGTCCGGCACCGCGTCACAGAATTTCAAGACAGCCTTGATCGTCGGAGGAACGCCGCGTGCTCTCCAGACCGGGCTCCTAATCGCCGTAATGGCCACTTCGCTGCTGGCGGCCCCGCTGTTGGCTTTTCTGGACAAAGCATTTGGAATCGGATCCGGGGGGCTGTTGGCTCCTCAGGCCGGCATGTTTGCCGCGATGGCGAACGGCCTTTTTATGATAGGCTCGGGTTTGCCCTGGTCCATGATAGGGCTGGGCGCAGTGCTGGCGATTTTGTTGATATTGGCCGGCGAATACCTGAGGCGACGCGGATCCGGCTTCGGCATCAGCCCCATGGCAGTCTCCGTCGGACTTTATCTGCCTTTTACAACCACACTTCCAATCCTACTCGGCGGCATTGTGCATCTGCTGATAGCCCGGAGGTATTCGGCGCGGCAAAAGCTGGACATCGCCATTCAGGCCGGAACGGTATTTTGTGCGGGCCTCGTTGCTGGAGAAGCCCTGACAGGCATATTCCTGGCTATCCCGATAGGACTGGATATCCGCCTCCCATTGGCTTTCATCGGTTCGGAGACGGTTCGCGATTTTCTTTCGCTCCTGGTTCTGTTGGGGTTGCCCCTGGCCATTTATCGTTCCATCGTCCGTCAAACCGACAGGCGATCTTAAATCATGGCGTCCCCGGTTTTTTCGGTTGATTGACGGGGGGTGGCGGCCGCCGTAGAATAATGCCTTTGGTTTCTTCATGTTAGACAAGATAGTCGTGCGCGGCGCGCGCCAGCATAATTTAAAGAACATCAGCCTCGAAATTCCGCGGCAATCCTTGACCGTCATCACCGGCCTCTCCGGTTCCGGCAAATCGAGCCTTGCATTCGACACGATCTATGCCGAGGGGCAGCGGCGCTATGTGGAGTCTCTATCTTCCTACGCGCGACAATTTTTGGAGAGAATGGAAAAGCCGGAGGTTGACAGCGCCGAAGGTCTCTCGCCTGCCATCAGCATCGAGCAAAAGACCACCAGCCGAAGCCCGCGCTCAACCGTCGGAACGGTTACTGAAATCTACGATTACATGCGGCTTCTGTTCGCGTCCATCGGCAAGCCCCATTGCCCGGTATGCGGCAAGCCGATTTCGCACCAGACTCTCGATCAGATCGTGGATCTGATTATGGCGTATCCTCCCGACACGCGCGTCGTGATTATGGCCCCCGTTGTCCGCGACCGCAAAGGAGAATTCAGGAAGCTCTTTGAGGCATACCTGAAAAAGGGGTATTTGCGGGCGAGGATTGACGGGAAACTATACGATCTGGAAGAAGACATTCGCCTCAGCAAAACCCGCAATCACACCATTGAAGTCCTTGTCGACCGGGTTCTCATCAAGCCTGGAATACGGCGCCGGCTGGAAATGTCGGTAAAAGCGGCCAAGGAACTTGCGGAAGGACTCGTGACCATCGAGGCTCTTGGAATTGAAGAAAGGCTTTTCTCTGAGCGCCAGGCCTGTATTGATTGCGGCGTCAGCATCCCCGCCCTGGAACCGCGCTCGTTTTCATTCAACTCCCGCCATGGCGCTTGTCCGGTATGCGATGGATTGGGGACTCGGAGGATCGTGAATCCGGAAAACCTGATCCCGGATCCCAGCCAGCCGATTGCGTCGCTCCAGTTTCCAATTGACAACAACAGGATTACCCAGCACCTGAGGGAATCGCTTGTCGATCTGGCGCGGCAGTTTAAGTATGACGGCAAAACCCCGTTTGAAAAGCTTCCGGCCAGACTCCGGGAGATCTATTTCCATGGCAATTCGTCTCAAAACGGCAAAAGCGGGCGCCGCACCGACGTGGAGTTTCGGGGCGTGGGTCCATGGCTTGAATCCCTGATGGAAAATACAGAAGCTCCCCGGGTGCGCGAAGATTTGGAAAACCTGTTTACGGTTCAAAACTGCCAGGCGTGCAAGGGGTCGCGCCTGCGTCCCGAGAGTCGGGCGGTCAGGGTTAACGGCCTTTCTATTTCGGAATATGCCTGCATGCCGCTCGAGAGCGCGGAAAAAGCGTTCCGGAAAATCGCGCTGACCCCGAGAGAGTCGCAAATCGCGGGACAGGTGCTGCGGGAAATTAATGACCGCATGGAATTCCTGGTGAATGTGGGCGTCGGCTATCTTTCGCTGGATCGGCCCGCATCTTCGCTTTCGGGCGGCGAAGGGCAGCGCTTAAGGTTGGCCACGCAGATCGGGTCCAGGCTCCGGGGGGTATTGTATGTCCTGGATGAGCCTTCCATCGGCCTTCATCCGCGGGACAATCGGCGGCTCCTGAACTCGCTGGCAGAATTGAGAGATATGGGAAATACCATTCTGGTCGTCGAGCACGATGAGGAGACCATACGCAGCGCGGATCATATCCTCGATCTCGG
>CAZLHW010000494.1:0-3201 GCA_964559085.1 uncultured Acidobacteriota bacterium
CAAAAGGGAACCCCGGGCGCGTCACATCGATTCCCTGCTGCCGGGCGGACAGGTCGCTTTCTTTCACCGCCGCGAAACGCTCCTGCAGGCGCTGTTCGACAAATGCGCGCAGCTGATTCATCGCCTGTCCGAATGCAGGCCGCTCTTCCTTGGGAAGATCGCGCAACCGTTTCAGCTCACCCGTAATCACACCGCTATCCCGGGCAAGGTATTTGTCGCGCACGGTCTTCCACGTTTCCAGATCGACGATCGCGGCCAAATCCCGCTCGAACTGACTCCGCAGTTTTTCTACCGATTCATTCATCTCAACCCCTGTGTCCCCCGTTTCCCGTTCTGATGCTGTTTAACGGGGAACCCCAAAAAGAAACGCCCGGCGTGGCGCTACACCCGGGCGGTCTCGTAATCCGAGTCTGGAAGACGGAAATTTTCAGGCAGCCGCAAGTGCCGCTTTGGCGCTTTCGGTGAGTTTGGTGAAAGTTTCAGGATCCTTAATTGCAATTTCCGCAAGGATTCGGCGATCCAGGGCGATGCCTGCCTTTTTCAGGCCGCTGATAAATCGGCTATAGGAAATATTGTTGATCCGGGCGGCGGCGCCCAGTCGAATAATAAACAGGCTGCGGAACTCTCGTTTCTTCGTGCGTCGGTCCCGATAGGAAAACTGCAGGGCACGATCCACGGATTCCTTTGCGGACCGATGCAATTTGCTCTTGGTCAGGCGAAATCCCTTTGCCAATCCCAGGATCTTCTTCCGGCGCTGGACGCGCTTGTTACCTCTTTTTACTCTTGGCATTTTTCAACTCCAAAGTGCATTCAGTGCATCAAATATTCAGCATTTTCTGGACACGCTTGCTGTCGGCCTTGCTGACGAGCGCGGTGTCTACAAGTTTTCGCACCCGCTTGCGGGGCTTTTTGGTCAGGATATGACGCGCATGGCTATGGCGGCGCATGATCTTCCCGGTTCCTGTCACCTTAAATCTTTTTGCTGCGCTTTTAACTGTCTTCCGCTTCACAGATATTTCCCCCAACTTAAAAAATTGCCCCAGCCCTTCTCTTTCCGGGCATCCTGCTGCGATCGCGTAAATAATGCCAGGATCGCTGCCGTGTGACTAACGTTTTTTCGGAAGGAAAATGGCAACCAACGCGTATCCCTCCATTTTGGGCGGCCGCTCGACTTCCGCGACTTCATTCAGCTCTTCAACGAGCCGGTCCATCAGTTTACGCCCGATTTCCTGGTGCGTCATTTCCCGACCGCGAAAAACTATGGTTGCCTTGGCTTTGTTCCCTTCCTCAAGAAATCGCACGATGTGGTTCTTTTTAAACTGGTAATCGTGCTCTTCCGTTTTGGGCCGGAACTTAACCTCCTTCAAAACGACCTGCTTCTGATGCTTTTTAGCTTCATGCGCCCGCTTGCTCTTCTGGTACTGAAACTTGCCGTAGTTCATAATCCGGCACACGGGAGGATTGGCTCCCGGTGCGACTTCGACAAGATCCAGTTCCTTGGAGCGAGCAATTGCGAGAGCTTGCTCCGGTGTCATTACCCCCAGCTGGCCGGCATCCTCGTCCACGACTCGGATCTCTTTCGCCCGGATCATTTCATTGATACGAACCCGTACTGGCTTGGCTGTTGTGATTGGCAACCTCCTTTTGATGGCGAGGGAAAACCGGAATCCGGCCCCTAGGGCCGTACCGACCGGCTTTTAACAAATCCCTCGATCTTTTCCAAAAAGCTTTCAAGAGACTGCGCTCCTTCGTCTCCCGAAAACCGATTGCGTACCGACACTGCATCCGACTGCGCTTCTTTATCCCCGAGTACAAGCATATAGGGGATTTTATTCGTCTGCGCAGAACGAATTTTATAGCCCATCTTTTCGTTTCGTCCATCGATTTCAGCACGAATTCCGGCCTCGGTCAGCCGGCGAAACACCTTTTGGGCATACTCATGATGGCGTTCGGCAATAGGAATAATGACCGCCTGCACCGGAGCCAGCCAGATCGGAAACGCGCCGGCATAGTGCTCAATAAGGACGCCGAGAAAGCGTTCAATAGATCCCAGCAGCGCCCGGTGCACCATGACCGGCTGGTGTTCGCGGCCGTCGGAACCGATGTACGAAAGGTTAAACCGTTTCGGCAAAGTGAAATCAAACTGAATTGTGGACAGCTGCCAGGAACGGCCGATGGCGTCAATGAGCTTGACGTCAATCTTCGGGCCGTAAAACACGGCTTCCCCTTCCATGCGCGTCCACCCGATGCCCCTGGCTTGCAGCGCCCGCGTGAGCGCTTCTTCCGCCATCTGCCAATCGTCTTCCGTGCCGGCGTAATCTTCTTTCTTCGTTTCATCGCGAACCGACAGCTCCACCTTGAACTGATCGAATCCAAAGCTGCGCAGGATATACAGCACGAGATCCATGGAATTGGATATCTCGTCATAGACCTGATCCCGCGTGCAGAAGATATGGCCGTCGTCCTGGGTAAAACCGCGCACTCGAAGCGTACCGTGCAATACCCCGCTCTTTTCATAGCGGTACACGGTGCCGAACTCCGCAAAACGCACCGGCAAATCGCGGTAGCTTCGCATCTGCGACTGATAAATCTGAATATGTCCCGGGCAGTTCATCGGCTTGATGACAAATTCTTCGTCATCGATGCGGAACACATACATATTCTGGCGATAGTAATCATAGTGTCCCGACGTCTTCCAGAGCACATCTCGGGCGACATGGGGCGTCGTCACAAACTCGTATCCGCGCCGATACAGCTCCGTGCGCAAAAAGTCCTCGACCAGAAGCCGTACGCGCGTGCCCTTCGGGTGCCAGAAAATAAGCCCCGGCCCGGCTTCCTCCGAAATGCTGAACAGATCGAGTTCCCGGCCAAGTTTCCGGTGGTCTCTTTTTTTGGCTTCCTCAAGCTGATTCAGATAGTCGGCCAGCTCCTTCGGAGTCAGAAATGCCGTCCCATAAATGCGTTGCAGCTGCTGCCGATGTTCGTCCCCCCGCCAGTACGAGCCGGCAATGCTGAGGATATGAAAGCTGTCCGGATCGATCTGTCCCGTCGATGCCAGATGCGGCCCCAAACAGAAATCCACGCATTCTCCCAGCCTATAGCAGGACAAAGTCTCTCCGGCCTTTTCCTGAATGAGTTCCACCTTGAGGTGTTCACCACGCCTGGTGAAAAAATCAATGGCTTCTTCTTTTGAAATGACGG
>CAZLHW010000495.1:0-3197 GCA_964559085.1 uncultured Acidobacteriota bacterium
TCTCCTACGAACAGATCTATACCGTTTATCTTGTTATGCGGCAAAGCGAAATGGAGGACGACCCGAATTGGACTCTGGAGTTTGCCGTTATTCCGGGGTCCGGCAGCCGCCTGGAGAGATCCGACGCATCCGGCGCCGGCAAGCAGGGGCTTATCCTGCCATTCCCGGTGGAGAAAGTAAAACCCGTACTCCCCTCAGATCTGGTTCGCAAGCACCTGAATAAAATGATTCTTGTTTTTGCCGTCATTGGAATAGACGGCAGGATGGATCAGATAACGATTGAGCGAAGCCCGGATAATCAGTTGGATGAACCGGTGTTCCAGGCGTTGCGCCAGTGGGTCTTTCGTCCGGCCCAATTAAATGGCGAAACAGTAGCCGCAAAAGTGCTGATGGGAATTCCGCTATGGCTGCCGGAGTAGCCCCTGCAACAGGAACTCTGACGGCATGGGTGCGGGCTTGTTCGCGTCCTTCGCGATTCAGCGGTCGAGCACTGTTTAACCGCCAAGGCGCAAAGGACGCAAAGAATTACCGGCTATCTATTTGTATACTCCGTACTCCTTGGTGAAATCGATCATGGCGCGGACATTTTCTTCCCGGGCATCATCCAGCTGAGTCCCCGAACAGAGTATGTACCCGCCGCCTTTTCCCACATAATCAATCAGATCTTTGCAGCATGCCTTGACCTGGTCGGCCGTCCCGGTGGCAATCAGGGTGATCGGAACGTTTCCCATAATGGGGCTGTGGCCTCCAAGGATGTCTTTTGCCTTGTGCATATCCGTGCGGTCGAAAAACCAGAGCACCGAGGCTTTCGGAAGCTCGGTCAGATGGTTCAGCCGCTGTGTGTAGACCCCCTCTGCAAAGGGTGCCGGAATCAGGCCCTCATTGATCATATTGAGCATAAGCTGCTTGAACGTCGGCCAGTAGAACTTTTCAAAGTGCTTCAGCGATATATGGCTGTCGTCGCCCTTGTGCAGCGGCATCATGATCAGGGGCGGTGCGCCGATCGGGATGTCGGGTATCGGAGAGAGATCCAGGATTTTTTCGCAGGCTTTGAGAACCTTGTCCGGACAGCGGTAGAGATCCGTCAGAATGCCTCGGGTGCCGCGCAGTGTATCGCCCAGCACGTCAAAGGGGGCGGCGCCGAACCCCATGAACAGTCGCGGGAAACCCATTCCGAGAAGAGTGTTTGCGGTTTCCACTGAGATTTTTGCGGGGATCATGGCCATCTCGGCCGCTTTCTTCATGACCGCGACGGCTTCCTGAACCTCCGGATCCATGAACGCGGCGATGACTCTTCCGCCGATCTGAATGCCGTCGGCCCCAAACCAGGGGAACTTCTGCAGCCCCTTCAACCCGGTGTACATGCGGGGTAGAAATTTGCGCGCTACATAATCCGAAGGATCACACAGAAAGTGGTCATATTCATCGGCCTTCATGTATTCCTGTTCCACATACTGGTACTGCACATCATCGGGGAGCCCAAAGCCCGCCCACTTCATATTGGTCTGGCCGAGAAATTCCATGGACGCTCCGGACATCATGAACGTCGCGGTTGCGCTGTCCGGCTGGAAATCATTCTGGAATTGGATTACGGCCTTTGCCGCCTCCGCCCATCCGTCATACATGGTCGCTTTTTGGGGAACGCCGGCGCGCCGATAAATGAACGCGCCGCCCAGGCCCGCGACCGGGACGTGGTCCGGGACTCCCAATTCAAGGGCCGTTCTGAATCGCGTGGCTCGCGCTCTGTATTTTGCTTGAGCTTCCGGGCTTTCGAATTTGATCCCATCCCCGCGAACCCATGCATCCAGTCTGAACTTCCGTTTTTCCTCCGCCGACAGCGACTTCCAATTCTCCGGTTTTCCTGACATCTCCGTTGCCTCCTTCGCGAACACCAATTTTTTTAAGCCAAGCGATTATCAAGGCAGTGGCCCGGGCAAAACAACATCAAAATGTAAAAGAAGCATCGGTTTCGGAGATGGATCGATTTATGGGCCATTCCCGAATGGCGTGCCCAAAAAGCGCCTGCGCGCCGCGGAACAGGCTGCGCCGCCCTGTCAGGGCTGATGGATTTGTTGGCCGGCAACCCAGGCTGCAGGATGCGCAGCATCCGAAGGCCTGGGCTGTTCTGCCGCTCACCGCAGGTGCTTGCGTCGCCGGCCGCGGCGCAAGCGCTGAAGGCGCGGGAAGGTGATTGAAACGCGAGCGCTGAAAGCGCGGGGAAGGGTAAATTCGTTCCGCATTCCACCCCCTCCTGTGTGTTATGAAATCATTTCTCCGGCGAAAAATGTTTGGGGTCGCGCAGCAGCAACCAGAGAAACGTGACGCCGATAATGTCGAGAAATGCAATGGTCGTGAACAAGGGGCCGTAGCCGATGCTTTGGGCGACATGGCCGATAACCATGGTGAACAGCATTCCGCCCAGGACAGCCGTTGTTCCTGTGAGTCCGTTGGCTGTGGCGACGGTCGATTTGGGAAAGAGGTCCGCCGGCAGGGTCATCAGGGTCGCCGACATCGACTGGTGCGCAAATGTCCCGATGCAGAAAAAGAAAATGGCCCATGCCGGGGATGGCGCGGTGCCTATGAAGACGGCGAACACCATCAGCAAGGCGCTGACGCCGGCGGCGCATTTGCGGGCCGTCATGACCGACAGGCGCATATGCTTGATGAAGAACGGCGACAGCACTCCCCCGAACATGGAGCCCAGATCGGCCGCAAGAAACGGAAGCCAGGCAAAATAGCCGATTTCCTTGAGATTCATATTCCGTTCGGTCGCCAGGTAAAGCGGAATCCAATAGCTGAAAAACTGCCAGGCCGGTTCCGAGAAAAAACGCGCAATCCCGATCGCCCAAAAGTTTCTCTGCGGCAGAACGATTTTCCAGACACCCTTGTTTTTTGGCGCCTGCACGCTGGCAAGCTCCGTTTCTCCTTCTTTAATGTGGGTGAATTCCTCTTTGGAGAGCCACGGGTGCTTCTCGGGAGCCCTGTAAAGCCATGCCCAAACCACGGCCCACACAAGGCCGGTGGCGCCGGTTACAACAAAGGCCGTTTGCCAGTTATAGGCCAGGATCAGCCACGCAACCAGAGGCGGTGCAATCAGGGCGCCTATGCCCGCCCCCATATTGAAAATGCCTGTCGCAAGAGTTCTTTCCTTCGGCCGGAACCATTGAGCAACCGCCTTGACGCCTCCCGGGAAATTT
>CAZLHW010000496.1:0-3197 GCA_964559085.1 uncultured Acidobacteriota bacterium
TATAATAAATTGAAATACACCGGACCCGCTGCTACTTTGTTGCAGATAGTAACCGTAACCAGAAGAAATTGAAATTATAAACACGCCTTCGGAATCTGTACTATCTGGATCAACCCACCCACCGACAGAAAAGTCATAGAGAGTAAATGACGCTGGATTCGAGAAAGATACGATATCGTTACTTCCGTCGAAATCCAAATAATATGTCGAGGTCGAAACTGGCGGTGACGATGTTTTCCAAGTAACAGTTCCGGAAATTGTACCGTCTCCACCTCCTCCATTTCCTATATTAGATACAGTAGAACCAGACCCGTCCTCCATCGGAGTACAAAAATCAAAGACGTCACACCAATTCACCGCCCACGCCGGAGTGACAATCAGACAAAATAAAATTATTCCAATAACGAATTTATTCACTAACCGCCTCAACTGTTTTGGTGGTTTTCGTCCCATCGGTTTTAACAGTCCATTCTTCGGTATCTGATATTTTAATCACCGATTCAGTAGCTGTAACCTTTTGACCTGTCAAGTCGCTGATGTCTGGCAACAGCTTTTTGTTTTCATCAGTTGCGAATTTTCGAGCCACAAGATTTTTTGCGTGTACTTCAATATCCGCTTTGATGTATGCCATGATTTCGGCGTCGGTCATGCCGATAAAATTAGTGAAGCTATACCTTGACCCCTGCGTGCAGTTGTCACATGCCTGCGCCTTTACATCAACAGTCTTCCCGTCAATCTTATACTGCGTTTCAACACGGATATTCCCGTTCTCATCAATTTTCTGTGACAAAATTTCAGCTGTCACATCGGCTTTTGCGGTAGCGCACACCGCCATCAACGCTAAAATCAAAAGTGCTTTTTTCATTCTTTTATCCTTCCAATTAAAATTGACTGCTGCATAAAACCCTTAAATATATTTACGATGCACCGAAGCATTTTTAGACCCTCATAATAATCGGTGTTTAGCTCGAACTTCTCGACGGTTTCCTCTCCATGATCTTCATGCTTTGCGTTTTTGCATACCAAATAAAAGGTAATCACTGTTATCCACCTATCATTTTCACAATCAGGCCGCAACACACAGACGATAAAAACATCATTAAGAACACGACCGGCCACGCCGGGCGACCGAGAAGATGGTCTCTAATTTCTCGGATTGCATCAGAAAAGCTAAGGTGCTCCGATTCGTTTTTATCTGCTCTCTTCTCAAGGGCAAGAATCTTTTCTCCGTGCTTCGCCCCTTCTACGCATCCGTTTTCCATGTTGTCATCCTCCGTTGCTTTTCTTTGCCTTAATCGCCTGCTTAGCTAATAAAATTACGTCTCGGTAATATCCCTTCAATATCGAAATAATCATACAGCGATATAGTTTTTCACGTCTGGTCATAGCATCCTTTAAAATATCATTTGCCCTTCTTTTTAAATCCTGGCTTTTTAACGATAACGGCATCATTCGGGATCACTGCTTCGCCGCTATCAATAATCTTTTGCGCTTCCTTATTGCTCATCGTCTCGGATTCTTTTTCTCCGATGTATTCAAGCAAAATATTCGTTACAGGGTCAGACCTCAGCACATTCGAGGCATGCTCCGTGACATTCCCTGTCTTTGGATTCCTGAACAGATAAACTTTCGGCATCTTCAACCCTTTCTTTTGGATAATATTCTGAAACAATATCGGCCATCCTTTTGGCTGACTTCTTCCATGTAAAGCTTGTTTTTATATGGTACGCCGCCTTCCGACCTCGTCTTAATGCTTCCCGATAATTCTGGTAAACCAAAAGAACTTTCTGAAAAAAATCTTTTGTATCAGGAACAAAGACGCGGGCCTTGATGTTGTAGTTCTGAAGATCAACCGGGCCGGTGATACATTTAACCGGGTACCCAACCTCATAATTGAAAAAGTCAAGAACACCTGTCGAATAACTGGCGATTGAGGGGCACCCGGTCGCCATTGCTTCGCATAGCGTAAGGCCCCATCCTTCCCCACAATGCGGCGCAACAAAGCAATGTGCTGAATGGTAAAGATCAACTAGTTCCTGCTGTGAAAGCTTGCGGGAATCAAAGAAAATGTTCTTGTGCTTTCCGTGTACAATTAAAGCCCGTTCAAGTCTCGGGTTAAGATAACGGATCACGCTGGCTTTTAGCTTTTTCCATTCTCGCTTCTTAAAATATACGCAGATGACCTTGCATAAATCGAAAAACGCCAACTTCTTATTTGCCGTCGTCTTGAAATATATCTCAATATTCGGAAACTGTTCAAGGGCCTTAACAAGCTCAAGAACAGAAAAATATCCCTTGCGCGGGTTCGGGGCCCCCAGCCACAAATACCGGAACCGCTCCCCCTTGCTCTCGTCTGGGAATTTGCGCTCTTTAAACTGAAAAACATCAGGATCGGCGCCCTCATGACAAACAACTATCGGCTTGTTGGTAAGCGGGGCGAACACTTCCCGGCAAAACTCGCAGGGGACAATGATCAGATCGGCAGAGTTAAGTCCTGGCAAATAGCAGGCCGGAACGTCCAAGCATTCCCACATCGTGAAAAGGATATTGAACTTTCCCGGGACCGGCTTAAACTTATCCGCCGGCGTGATTGTGATGGCAACCGGCGCGCCCTCGTCAAAGTCGAAATATTCAGCACACGCTTTTTTAAGGCTGGCATTGTGGCTGTTATACCCTAAAGCGTTCGCGTATGCCTTCGAGAGATTTTCCTGACTTACCCAATGGATTTTCCGGTTTTTATCTTCCATTTTTTCTGATCATCCCATTTGTTTTTTTGACCATCATTACCCCGCAGCAAAAAATCGATCTATTCGATAATGCCGATCGCGCGTCAACCTGTTTTTCTTTACCGCAAACTGAACACCGATAGATTGCTTTATTCTGAAACATTGATCATCGTCCTTATTTTTTCCCAAAATATTTCAGGCCCTTTTTTCAAGGTTGATACTATGCTCGCCCTAGAACCCGCAAACCAGTCTTCATCGCGGTGCAGGACGTTGTCATTAAGCAAAAGCTCACAGCCGGCCAGCTTTGCTTCGATAACCATCCGCGGGCAGGTATCAGCCCCAGCCGGCATGTAAATCAGGCCTTTAACCTCCCCAAGTTTTTTCATGAGATCGTCGTGTTTAAAATCCTGAATCATGAAATAATCTATCTTGTTGGCAACGGCCTATCTAACGTAGTCGCTTGGAACCTTG
>CAZLHW010000497.1:0-3189 GCA_964559085.1 uncultured Acidobacteriota bacterium
GCGGGAAGAGTTGGGTCGCCAGTTCGCAAAAGACCAGGCTGGGGGGGTTGACGTACGGCATAGGGACAGGATTGCCGAAGAGCTCAAAAAAAATGGGAAGGTCCACAACCTTGAGCTGGAAATCCTTTCCAGAGAGGGGGAACTGCGCAGATTGCTGTATTCTGCGGATCCGGTGGTAGTGGGCAACGACAAATGCCTGCTGAATACATTGGTCGATATAACGGCACGTGATAAAGAGGCGCAAGCCTTGCGGAAATCCGAAGAGAAATACCGATTACTGGTGGAGCATTCGCTTCAGGGCCTGACAATCGTTCAGGATGGGCGCATCGTTTTCTGCAATAAAGCCTTTGCCTCCATGTCCGGGTACTCGGTTGAGGAATTGTTGAATCTTTCCGACCCTGCAACACTGATACATCCCGAGGATTTGCCGCTCGTTGCCGGCCTTCATCGGGACCGGATGTCGGGGAAAGAAGTCTCTCAGAGCTGTGAGTATCGGCTTGTCAGGAAGGATGGGGCTGTACGCTGGTTTGAAGTGTTCGCCACTCTTACGGAATTCAACGGCAAAAGGGCTTCGCACATTGCTCATGTAGATATAACAGAACGCAAGGCGGCGGAAGCGGCGCTGCGGGACAAAGAGGAACGGTTCCGCCTCATTGCGGAATCCATCGACGAAATATTCTGGATTTATGACCTGGAAAAGGCCGCCGTCACCTACGTCAGTCCGTCCCACGAACGAATTTGGGGATATCCCCGAGAGTTGTTCGACAACCCCGACCACCCTTTTCTGGATCCGATTCCTCCTGAAGACAGGGAGAAGGTTCTTGCCGCCATTTCCAAAATGAAAAGCGGGCAGATAATGGATTATGAAGTCCGCTTCACGCGGCCGGATGGGGAGTGGCGGCACCTTCGCAGCAGAGGATTCCCTGTCCGCGACAAATCCGGCAAGCTAACGCACTATGTCGGCGTCGGCCAAGATGTCACGGAATCCAGGCGTGCCGAGGAAGCGCTGAAAGCTTCCAGGGAGTACCTGGATCAGATCATCAATCGTATCGCGGATCCGGTTTTTGTAAAAAATCGCGAGCACAAATTTGTGTTCGTGAATGAAGCGTTTTGTTCCTTCTTCTCGAAACCGCCGGAAGCATTCCTGGGCAAGTCCCATTTGGAGGGCCTGCCCAAGGAGCTGGCGGCTTCAATCTGGAAAAATGAAGAGAAGGTGTTCAACACAGGCCTGGAATGTATTATGGAGGAGACCTTTGCCGGCGCGGACGGAAACGCCCGTATTCTGATGACGCGCTTGTCGCTGCTCACCGATAAAAACGGCAGAAAGCAGATCGTCGGTGTGCACCGCGACATCACCGAGCACAAAAAACTGGAAGCCCAGTTGCTGCAGGCTCAAAAGATGGAAGCGATAGGAGTCCTCGCCGGAGGCGTCGCCCACGATTTCAACAACCTGCTGAATGTGATCAACGGCTACACGGAACTGGTCCTGAGCGATATTTCGCCGGAAGATCCCATTTTCAAAGATCTGCAGAAAATCCGCGATGCCGGAAAGCAGGCCGCCGAGATGACGTCTCAGCTTCTGGCTTTTGGGCGGAAACAAGTCCTGCAGCCTGAGTGGATCGACCTGAATGATGTCATCCGCAAAATGAACCCGATGCTGCGTCGCCTGATTGGAGAAGATGTGGAATTCGTTATTTCCACCAGACCCGGTTTGGGTCTCATCCATGCGGATCCGGGGCAGATTCAGCAGGCTATTATGAATCTGGTCGTCAATGCCCGCGATGCCATGCCTCAGGGTGGCAAACTCGTGATTGGAACGGACAATGTCACGTTCGAAGATGCCTTCGGCCGTCGGCATCCTATGGCCAGGGCCGGGTCTTACGTAATGCTCTCGATCGGCGATAACGGCGTCGGTATGGATGCGGCGACACAGTCCCGCCTTTTTGAGCCCTTTTTCACGACGAAGCATAGCAACAAAAGGACGGGCTTGGGGCTATCCACGGTTTATGCGATTGTCCGGCAGAGCGGCGGTTTCATTTTGGTGGAGAGTGAACCCGGCAAAGGGTCGACCTTCCGCATCTATTTCCCCCAGGCCGCCGATGCAAACGTGCCGCAAAACGGCGTCGAGGAGGCCGCAGCGGATTTACCGGGACCTGAAACCGTGCTCATTGTCGAGGATGAAACGGCGGTCCGGATGCTGGCCGTCCGGATTCTCAGCGATCAGGGATATAAGGTGCTGGGAGCTCCCAATGCTGCGGAAGCACTGCGCATTGCCCGGGAACATAAAGGGCAACTGCATCTGCTTCTGACCGATGTCTTAATGCCCGGAATGAGCGGCCCTATGCTGGCTGCGCAGCTGGAAGCGGAACGTCCCGGAATCCGGACTCTCTTCATGTCCGGGTACACGGGCGACGCAATCGAGCGCCACGGTGTGCTCGATTCGGATGTCGCATTCATTCAGAAACCCTTTACCGTCGACGGATTGATTCGCAAGGTCCGTGAAGTGCTCAAATCACAGAGGCGATCTTCGCAACCGCGGATTTTCACAGATCTTCGCGGATAAAATGCTCCTATCCCTGAGCCACTGCGGGAATCCGCGGTTTAGAATTCCAGCCTGCGGGGCCGCGCTAGAACTATTTGGCGCGTTTGGCAACAAAAGTCTCGCCGCCCTGCCCTGCCACGTCGCGCGAGAACTTTATTTCGTCGCCCGTAATCTTGCCCTTATAGGTAATTCTGAGTTCCATTCCCGAATAGTTGAGGTTTTCAACAAAGGCAACGTCCTCGCCGTTGACCGTGATGGCCGTAATGGGGGGCCGGGCTTCCGGCGCATCGGCAATTTTTGAAATGGCCGTTCCTGTCAACGTTGCGCCTTCAACCTTGAACTCAAAGACGTATTTTTGAACACCAACCTGTGAATCGAACTCCGCCGTCCATTTGCCGGTAATATCCGCTGCATAGACGGTAACAAGGCCAACCAGCAATAGAATCCCGAAAACGACACCCTTGCGCATAGACATACTTTTCCTCCATATGGGTAATTGAGATTTCAGTTTTGGCTAAAGTATATCTTTTTATGATTCGAGATTCGAGATTCGAAAATACTCTCGAACCTCGAATCTCGAATTTCGAATTAGACGGTGGCGAGGAGGGCGCGCTTAACCAGGGTTTTGGCGATCTGGACCTTGAATT
>CAZLHW010000498.1:0-3189 GCA_964559085.1 uncultured Acidobacteriota bacterium
GCACCCCGGCGGCCGGGCCTGCCATGGCGGCACCGCCTCGCGACCCGCGCCCGGTGGGGCCCGGCCATGCCGCCTGGGGATTGGGGCGGATTGCAACGGAGCATGCTTCTCGAGTCCTGAAATCCGCTCATCGAGCCGAAAAGGACCCCTCTGTGCTTGAGGAGATTGCCGCGGCGCTTGGCTTGTCCTAACCCGATTTATTGCAAGGCTTTGCCTGTCGCCGCGCGGAAACAACTTCAAAATCTCAGCTATTGATGCTTCCGGACCGGCCGATATATATACTGAAAAAGATTGCAGGGGGAGTTGTACACGCAGTTGGACGGTTCCGAAGCCAGCTGCTTCCATCAACGGATTTATTTGCAGCTTTTTTGAATGAGGGGATTCGGAGTTCAGCAATGGCGGAATCTGCGGGTAAGCTTAAGGTTCTCCAGTTTTCTGCCTCTGCAGCCAGTGCCGAGGAAGAGCTGAGCCGCATCCGGAAGAAATATGAAGATCTCCGCCGGCAGATGGACGATGTCCTCATGGAGACGGCGGAACGATCCAACCGTATTGTGATGGAAGCCGAAATCACCAATCTCATCATGAACCAGGTGTTCAATGCGTCCAATGATGCAATCTGGGCTATTGACCGGGATTTCAAGGTGATTCGTGTAAACCGGAGGCTCATCCATCTGCTGAAAAAACCCATCAACGAAATCATCGGCGGCAAGTGTCATGCGCTGTTTGAGGAGCAGTGCCGCAGCCGGGAAGAATGCCCCATGGAGAGAATCCTGAACGGGGAACGCATGTTGCAGCAGGAGAAGACATTCTCATTCGGCACGAAAAAGCAAATTCCATTTCTGGTCACATCGACGCCCTTGTTGAGTCTGGATCAGAGTGTCATCGGTCTGGTTGAAACCTTTACCGATATCACAGAGCGCAAGCACGCGGAAACCATGCTGCAGCTGGCAAACCGGGAGCTGGAGCGCCTGGCAAGCGAAGACGGTTTGACAAAGCTGTCCAACCGGAGACGATTCGACGAATACCTTGCTTTGGAATGGCGCCGCCAGATGCGCGCCCGGGGATATATATCCCTCATTCTCTGCGATGTGGATTTCTTCAAGAATTACAATGATCACTATGGACACCAGGCCGGGGATGACTGTTTCCGGTCTGTTGCGGATGCAATACGGAAGAGAGTCGGACGGCCCGGCGACCTGATTGCGCGATACGGCGGAGAGGAATTCGCCATTGTCATGCCGGAAACGGATATCCGGGGTGCATTTCAGGTTGCGGAAAACATTCGTCAGGAGCTGACGAAGATGAACATTCCCCATGCCCGTTCCGCCGCTGCTCCCTATGTTACGATCAGCTGCGGTATCGCCTGCATGTATCCGGATGCGACGAACGATCCCAAGTCGCTTATTGAAAAAGCCGACCAGGGGCTTTATCGCGCCAAGCAGAAAGGGCGGAACTGCGTCCTCAACATCGAAAATGAATGAATGTTCGAAACTTCTCCTTGCGTCGAATAAGGAATGGCTAAGACCTATCGGGATCCGTTAACCGGGAAAATGCTTGCCGACTGGCGAACCGGAATCGATCGGAGAGAGCCGGCGTCTTTTTTCGCTTTCTGGGGCAGCAAACATCGGAGAAGGAAGAGCCGGGGACGGCGGGCTACCGACAAGGGCGCGTACGTCGATATCTATGACGCCCGGACGTTGGGCATCGTTATTGCGGTTCTGCTGCTGTCTCTAATGGATGCCGTTCTCACGGGTCTGCACATGATCCGGGGCTCGGCGAAGGAACTGAATCCGTTGCTGAATGCCGTTCTGGCTCACGGCGGATTGCCTGCTTTTTTTGCCGTCAAAGCCGCCCTGACCATTCTTCCCATGGCCGTTATCCTCATTCACAAGGAATGGACTCTTGGAAGATACGCCGCGCGGCTGTGCCTGATAACCTACCTTCTGCTTTCTTTCTACCACCTGTATCTGGTTTTTGGAGTCGAGAAATTCCACGGTTTCTTTATTGCCCGCGCCTTATAGCGCGTCGCGCCTATTCCTGATAGGATGAAGGTCGGAGGCGATGTCTATGAAAAAGTGTCTTCGGCGCAGCGCGTTATATGTCCCCGGCGACAGCCGCAAAATGCTTCAGCGATCCGCTGCTATTCCTGCGGATATGCTGCTCCTCAATCTGGAGGATGGAGTATCCTCGTCGCAGAAACAGGCAGCCCGCGAAAACATTGCGGACGTTTTGAGGAACACTGATTTTAACGGCCGCGAAACAGTTGTTCGCATTAATCCGCCGGATGAAGAAACAGGTGCGCTCGATCTTGCCGTCCTTGTGCCTCTGCGGCCTGACGGAATCTGTCTGCCGAAGGTCGAGACGGCGGCCGAAATACTGGCTGCCGATGCGGCGCTTCGAAACCTGGAATTGAGCCACGGTCTGTTGCCGGGAAGCACCAAACTGCATGCGATGATTGAATCCGCTTCAGGCGTGATGCATTCGGCCGATATCGCTGCGGCTTCGCCCAGAATGGCTTCTCTGATTTTCGGATCGGCCGATTATGCCGTCGATTTGCGATGCCGGCCGGGAGAGGACCGGCTGGAATTGATGCTGGCCCTCCAGTGGATTGCCACCGCGGCAAGATCCGCAGGGATTGCCGCGATCGATGCGCCCTGCTTCGATCTTCGCAGCCAGGATCTGCTGAGCCGGGAAGCGAACCAGGCGCGCCGCATCGGTTTCACCGGGAAGAGCGCGCTGCACCCGAATCAGCTGGAAGCCATCAACCGGATCTTCGACGTCACTCCCGAGGAAATTGCGGGGGCGGAAAAAATTATCGCGGAGCTGGATGAAGCGGAAAATCGGGGAAAGGCTCTGTCGACGGTTGAGGGGCGCCTTATCGATAATCCTCACCGCATCCTTGCGGAACAAATCCTCAGCCGGCGGGCAGTTCATGGAGTCGAGCCAAAGGCAAATCATTGCATTTGACAAATCGCAGGACGGCGCTAACGCATTAGGGCGAATTATTGGAAACGCGGGGCAAAGCCCGGAAAGCGTTTGGTAAATCTCAATGCTGCTATTCAAATTCTTGGAAGTTTGCAGGAATCGAACCGGTTGGTGCCACGGCCTATGGCCGTGCGACCCTGACAGGCCAAGCCGCTCCGGCATGCCGCTAAAAGTTCTTTTACTCCGAGGGGAAATTTGATTCGA
>CAZLHW010000499.1:0-3177 GCA_964559085.1 uncultured Acidobacteriota bacterium
GCTCCCGTGAGTTCCCTTCGTATTGGAAGCACCATAGGCGGGTTTGATGCCGTAAGGACGGCGCAGACTGCGCCGCCCCTACAGGGCTTTTTAAACCACCATGCCTTCCCCAGGGTTCCAGAGCCTCGCTCCGCTCAGCTCTTTCATACTGGGCTGCACTGCTCCGCGCTTTCAGCGCGGACATCACGATCACGTTCTAAAAGGGACAAACTTGAGCGCCGCGCCGGCTCATTGCCGGTTGCATTTCTTACTGTATGCAATACAGATGCTTGATTGTCCGGATAAACATTTTCCCGCCGGATACGGCCGGCGAAGCCATAATGGACTCTCCGAGAGAGTTCTTCGCCAGAAGCGCATACTCCGGTCCGGTGCTTATTACGTAAACATCCCCGTCCTCACTCGCGCAATACAGTCTGCCGTCCACGACAACGGGGGAAGCAGAAAAAGCCGCGCCGACATCAATGCGCTTTCTGCCGTAGACTTCCTTCCCTGTTTTGACCTCATAGCAGGCGATGAATCCCTGATCCAGGATCACATAAACATAGTCCCCGTAGGCAATGGGAGAAGGGATGTAGGGCGCCGCCGTATTCTGCCGCCAGGCGATGTGGGCGGACGAAGTCTCGCCCGCCTTCAGCGTGATATCCCCGCTTGCGCCCGGTCGAAAGGCCGTGATGGGCCGCGTCGGCTCCCGGATAAAGCCCGAGGATACTATTATCAGACCGTTGGAAAAGGTCGGCGTCGGCGTGGTAATGGACGTCGCCGGACCGCGGCACTCCCACAAAAGTTTGCCGGTCTCCGGATCATAGCTGCGAACCGCCTTCGTCGCGTTGACGATGAGTTCCGGTCGCGGGCTCCCGAGATACACATAGGGCGTGCTCCACGACGAGAGTTCGTCGCGCTCCGTCCGCCACGCGGTTTTTCCCGTTTTCTTGTCCAGCGCGATGATAAACGACTCCCCTGTTTCGACATCGCAGTTCTGGATGACAAAATTCTTATACAGAACCGGCGAGCTGCCCGTGCCCCATCCGCTGCGCATCGGGAAGTTTCCGAGATCGCGGCTCCATATCAGAGTTCCCTCGAAGTCGTAGCAGTACATCCCTTGATCTGCAAAAAACGCGTACACATAGGTGCCGTCGGTTACCGGCGTCTCCGACGCATAGCTGTTTTTCGTGTGGCGCTGGTTGACCGGTTTGCGCCGCATCGCGGTCCGCTCCCAGAGCAGCTTGCCCGTATCACGGTCGTAACACAAGACCTTCCACTCGACTTCCGAAGCATCCGGCTTGCGATCGACGCGCGGGAACCCCTTCTGCCAGTCCGCTTCCGCAGGATCCGCATTCACCGCCGTCGTAAGAAAGATCCGATTGCCCCAGACAATGGGCGACGAATGCCCCAGACCCGGCACTCCCACTTTATATCGGACGTTTTTCGAAAGATCCCATCGGACGGGGATGCCTGTCTGATTGGAAATTCCCAGGGCGCCCGGACCGCGCCAACCCGGCCAGTTCTCGGCATAGGCCGCGGTTAACGACGCGGCAAGCAGGACAAAGAGAGCCGTCCTTCGCATAGCGCATCCTCCTTAGAAGTCAGTGCGCCTAGCATAAAGCGATAACGGCTATTTTTGAAAGGAATTTAACATTTTCTTGGGGCCTTTGCGCCCTGGAGTCTTCGAGTTAGAACTCCAGGACTCGAAGGCTCCAAAACTCAAAGGTTTATTGCGTGCGGAGGCGGGAGCGTTCTTCAGGCGTAAGTTTTTCCCATTTCTGCAGGTTTTCCAAAAGCCGGGAGCGCTGCTCCGGCGTCATCTGCTCATATCTACGATAAATCTCGCGCAGCTGCTGCTGCCGGGCCGGGGGCATCGACCGGAAGCGCCGCAGGTTTTCCCTCAATTGCTGCTGCTGCTGCCGCGTAAGCCGCCGGTACTCCGCAAGGCTCTCCCGAAGCTTTTCCCTCTCCTGACGATCCATTTCCCGGATCTGGCGCAACCGGTCGCGGATCTCCCTCTGCTCCTGCCTCATCGCATCCAGTTTCTCCCGTGCGGCAGGACTCTCCGCTTTGGGCGGATCCACCTTCTCCTGTCCATAGATTCCCGGAATCAGGAATCCCAGCATCAATGGAAATAGCGCAAGAATTGCACAGCGATGGCGTCTCATCGTTTCCCTCTCTTTTCTATCGTTAATTTCTCAATGGCGTCGAAGTTTTCAAGCAGTTCCAGATTTTCGAGGACGGCCCGATCCTCCAGCAGAGGAAGATTCTCCGCAAGAGCAATGTCATTCAGAGTGTCCGGCGCTTCCGTCATACCTCTATAGTACCGGCCGAAAAACAGGCTCGCGGCAAGAAGCACAATGGCGGCCGCGGCGGCAAGCGTGATCGGATTCCGCCAGGGGGAAGTTCTGCGAGGTTCCTGAAGCCTGGAGTAAAACCGCTCTGCGAAATCCGGCGACGGCTCGATTTCCTCGTCCAGCGCCGGCAGGATCTCCACTTTGTCCGTGGCGTCCAGGTTGGAAGCACAAGCGCGGCAGGATGCGAGATGCCGGCGCACTTCCCGCGACTCTTCTCCGCTCAGATTTCCATTTAAGAAATCAGCCATAACCCTCTTCAATTCATCGCAATTCATAGACCACAAAGCTCCTGCAGCGAAGGCTTAAGCACCTCCGCCAGAGTCTCCTTTGCTCGGTGGATCAGCGATTTTACAGCCTGCTCGCTGACCCCCATGATTTCCGAAACCTCGGCATACGAAAGCTCCTGGTACTTATTTAAAATGAAGGCAGCGCGCTGTTTGACCGGAAGCCGTTCCAGCGCCCGGCGGATGGCGTGCGCAATCGCCCGGCGATCCGGGTGCGCGTCCAATGCGGTCCCGGAATTCACCGGAAGCGTTTCCTCCAGAGGCTCGTGGGTCGCTCGGAAGCGCGGCTTGCGAATTTCGTTCAGGCAGACATTCGTTGCGATGCGGTAAAGCCAGGTCGTGAATTTCGCCTGGGCCTCGTACCCCGAAGCGCCGGTGTACACCTTCAGAAAAATTTCCTGAGCCAGTTCTTCAGCTATCTGGCGGTTCCTTACGAATCTATAGCTGAAATTGACGATGGCATGGAGATGCCGGGAGAACAGCAACTCGAACGCCCCCGCATCCCCGTCCTTGAATCGGAGCATCAGCCGGGCATCCGAATCCTCAAACACCGT
>CAZLHW010000500.1:0-3168 GCA_964559085.1 uncultured Acidobacteriota bacterium
TGGAGGCGTTGTCGATGATGTAGATATGAAACGGAACATCCGTATAGCGATAAATGCCTTCAAGCAGAGTGCGCGTAAACGCATACTGATTGCATACGGGAATGACAATGTCTGCGGCGCTTTCTGATAACGGAGCTCTCATAGTCCAAGCCTGTTTTCGACAAACAAAGCGTGTCTCGAAATACATATCGACCATGAGTGGGAAACCTGAACCTTTTTGATGAAGGGGACGGACTCGCGCTGTGCTGTCTGCAACTCCGGGAAACAGCAGGCTCCCGTATTCCGCTTTGTCTTTTTCGCTTAGTCGCCGTCCCGGCGGGCGGCTTTGGGCGCGTAATAGCCTTTCCTGGCGCGAATCTTAATGCCTCCGATTTTGCAGCGGATTTCAATCGAGTGAAAGGACCCGTCCTTCCTGGCGTTCAGGCTGTAGGCCAGGCTGTATTGCCCCTGGATATCCTCGCGAATCGAACGGACAGCGGCCCGGAGCTCCTCCGGCCGCGCGCGCGGGGAGAAAAAGGCGCCGCCGGTTTCCTCGGCAAATTTTTTGAGAGCGCCAAAGGACGATCCCACCGTCTGCACGCCGATTCCGTATATGAGAACATCGCTTTTCTGTGCGGCCTCGATGGCCTCTTCTTTGCTGACTTTGCTGGATGTGTCTTCGCCGTCGGAGACGACGACCATTACCTTGCGCCCGATTTCCTCTTTGAGTTTTTCCTCTGACGCAAGAAAAACGGCATCGTAAAGGGAGGTGCTGTTGCCCGCCTTCAGCGTATCGAGAGCATCCAGCAGCGCGTTCTGGCTTTGCGTGAAATCCTGAACGAGATTCACTTCGGAATCAAATTGTATGATCAGAGCGAGGTCTTTGTTCGGCCGGAGTATCTCTCTGAAAAACTCGGCTGCCGTCGCTTTCTCATACTCCAGTTTGTCTTTGACGCTTGCACTGGTGTCGATCAGGAGCGCAATCGTCAACGGCACATCGCTTGTCTTCCCGAGCTCGCTGAAAAATTCGATCTTCTGCGGCCTTTTGTTGTCGTATACCTGAAAATCCTCCGCCTTAAGATGCGGAACAGGACGACCTTTCCTATCCACGGCCGTGAAGACCACGTTCACCAACCCGACCTCGGCGCGAATGGTCGTCTGCGGCTCCTGATCGGGCATCCGGTTTTGGGCTGCGACCACCGAGGCGAATCCGGAGAAGAGGAGAACGGAGAGCTGCAGAATGCTCGCCGCTTTAATCGAGCAGGATCAGGATCCGGGCGAACGGCGCTTGTCCATACGAACACCTCGTGCCTATGAAGAATACCGCATCGTGTTCCGCCCTCGTTAGGTTTTTTCAGAGACCCCTGTGAATTTAAGGAGAGTGGGGGACCGCGGCTGCCGGCGCCGACACGTGGAACCGGAGATCCACGACGCCTCGGGCGTCGTCAATTCTGATCTCGATGTCGGAATCTCCAAGGAATTTATAAAGGCCGGACTGGTTCAGGAGCTGGACGCTCAAGGCCAGATTTTCCGCATTAAAGACTCCCCCCTCGCTAAGGAGCAGTCGGCGTTTGAATTTCTGCCGATCAACGGATTCATCGCCGGTGAGGGTAATCGTGCCTACGCTGTATTGTTTCCCTTCACTGCATTCCACGGTTCCATCGACGGTTTTCTCTGATAGATTCAGGGATTCCCGGATCTCGCATCGGGCGCGCATATAGCCGAGAGAGGCATAGGCTTCTTCGATTTTCCGCAACCACTCGGCAACCTTGCTGCGCCGGTATGGCCGCAGTTTCTCCAGCGGATACATTTGTAAAAGACCCTGCGTTCCCAGAACCTCGGCTCCATGAATGGACATATTGCCCGTGACAAAGAGCGGGCCTTCTTCGATCCGGATCCTTATTGCTGCGAATTCTTTGTCCCCGGCCCTCCGGATCCGGACATCCGGAGGTTTGATGCTTGCATGCAGGAATCCCTCGTCCCGGTATATTTCCTGCAGCTGATGCAGATCCGAATCCAGATCCCCGGCGGAAAAGGGCCCTCCCTGAACGCAAAGATGGAGCTGATTTCTCAGCTGCCGGGAGCTGAAGGCTTCATTCCCCTCGAATTCAATGGACTCTATCGCAACAGGGGTGGATTGCAGGCTCAGACCGGGCTTCGCTGCCGCAGCCGTCAGCAGAATAAAAAGAACCGGAATTCGGGATAGACGGCGCGTGTTCATGAAGCGACACGAAATTGCGGTCAGACGTTTTCCCGCAGGAAAAGGATACGGGAGCAGCTGTCGCAGGAATGAATGTTGTCCGTGCGGAGCAATTCAGCATAGACCTGAGGGCGAACGCGGACATGACAGACGCTGCAGAGTTCATCCTTGGCTTCGGCCAGAGCAATCCCTTTGCGGGCATCGGCAATGCGGCGATAGCGGGCGAGCAATTCCGCGCTGATGCGCGATTCCATCTCAATCTTCTCCTGCCGCAGCTTTTCCAGTTCGGATTCTATCGCGGGTGCGGAGGCTTGCGTTTTCCTGACGCTCGCCTGCAGTTCCGCAACTTTCTTTTGCATCTCCTGCTCTTCGCCCTTAAGCTCCTTTTCCTTAGTCTCGATCTCTTCCATGATCTCCAGTATTTTGTCCTCTTCGCTGCGGATATGTTCCTCCGCCATCTGGATTTCGTGGAGCATGGCCGTGTATTCTTTATTGGTTTTTACCGCCATGAGTTGATCTTTGAGACGCGAAAGTTTGCTGCGGCCAAGATCGACTTCCCCCTCCAGCGTTCGCTTGCGATTGGCGAGCTCCCTGGCTCGGGCTACCCGTGCCTCGTGCTCTTCCTTGGTGCGGCGGAGCTCATCCTCAAAGCCCTGGATTATCGAGGGGATATCGGCGGATTGTTTCTGCAGACTGATAATTTTTAATTCAAGATCTTGGAGGGCAATCAGGTTCCGGAGTTCTGGATTCACCTGTTGACCCCCTCCAAGCCGATGATGCCGGAGGAGGGCTTTGCCCCTTTTGGACATGTACCGGCTTGCCGGAAATTCTGATCTTCGAAATTCTGAATGCGCATAGCTTTTTTATCGACTGGGCAATATACACTTTGCCATCGCTCAGTGTCAACGCTCCTGTTCGGCTACAAATGCCACGCCTGCGCCGCCCCTTCAGGGCGTGCGTTGTGAAAGGTTTGGATTTTCAGTGGGTGA
>CAZLHW010000501.1:0-3167 GCA_964559085.1 uncultured Acidobacteriota bacterium
CGTAGTATTCAAGAACTGATGATCTGGTGATTTTCCCGGAATTAAAGAGTTTAATTAAGGCCTGATCCTTGGTCTGCTTCTGTTGCGCATGAGCTGTTTGGATGGCCGAGTATAGCTGATGCTCCTTGCCTTCACGGATCAAGCTTCGAATGGCCGGGGTATCCACCATATACTCAATGGCAGCCACACGGCCTGTTCCATCGGCTGTTGGCACCAGCTGCTGTGAGATAACGGCCCGTAAGGAGTTGGCCAACTGCTGACGTATCTCCAAACGCTTTTCATCACTGAAGGAATCAATGATACGGGTGATGGTTAGCGGTGCTGTTTGCGTATGGAGCGTTGAGAGAACCAAATGCCCTGTTTCCGCTGCCGTAAGTGCGATCCCAATGGATTCCTGATCGCGCATTTCACCGATCATGATGATATCGGGGTCATGACGCAAAACATGGCGCAGTGCAGCGGCAAAGGAAAGGGTATCGGTTCCGATCTCCCTTTGCCTCACCGAGGATTTCTTATGCCGGTGCAGGAACTCGATAGGGTCCTCCACCGTCACGATATTGCTGGCCCTATTGGTATTGATCAGGTCAATCATGGCAGCCAGGGTTGTGGACTTGCCGCTGCCGGTGGGACCGGTGACCAGAACCAGACCTCTTGGAAGGTCGCAGAGCCTTCTTACATCCTCGGGCAAGCCCAATTTGCTGAAATCGGGTATAACAAAGGGTACGGCACGAAATACAGCTGCCAGTGTGCCTCTCTGTAACATGACATTTCCTCTGAAGCGGGCATATCCGCTGACGGCATAGGAGAAATCCAACTCCAGCTCCTGCTCCAGCTTTTCTCTCTGGTAGTCCTTAATGATGGACAGGATCATGGCTTCCACGTCCTGTTGCTTTAAGGGCTGTGTCTCCATGGGAACAAGATCCCCGTTGATTCTAATACAAGGGGGCATGCCCACAGCCAGATGAAGGTCAGATCCCTTCCGGTCCACAGTTGCCCTTAAAAGATCGTCAATTGTCAGTTCAAAGGTGGATACGGTTTCTGTGAATCTCATCGTGCAACTCCTTAATCAATAACAGTCTGATATTCAGGCTCATACTCGTTCCTGGTGGGTGCGTCAATCTTGGTAATCATATCTTCAACCATCTTAATCTTCTCCGGTGTCTCTTCGAGAATCAGCAAATAGTGGAAAGATTCTTCACGGGATACATTCTGTGTCACCGTAAAGCTTGATGCGGGAATACCGGTTAAAGTCACTAAAAGATCACGCCTTGCGGTCAATAAGGAATATCCTCCAGGAACATCAGAATAGTCTACAGGAACCCTAATCTTTTCGGTTGCCACATCCAGCTGATTAATATGGCTGGTAATGAACATTTTGTAATCCTGCGGGCATACCACCATAATGCTCTTGGACAGTTGGGGATAACCAAAGGTATAGGCCTTAATTTCAGGTATATCCAGCATTTCCAGCCTTGTGACGGCTTCAAGGGCCGTGATGTTTGTCAGCTTGTGGATATAGAACAGCTTGTCCTCGATATTGGCAGCAACATCTATCTTGCTGATCATAGCCTGGGCTGTTTTAATGTTAACCTCATCACCAAGCAGCCAGACGGATTGGGCTCTCCTGGAGAAGCTGATAACATCAATATCCAGTCCGAACTGATAGATGAGCGGAATGATTTCATTGGCCTGAATATAGGTGAGCTTGATCTCGGTGAAGTTTGAGTCGGAGCCTTGCTTGTTCTCAACGGTATCAATCTTTTGCTTGAGCTCATTGATGATGGCCAGATCATCGGTATTGGCATAAACATAGAGCGTCTTCGGGTTGGATTCCAGATATATTCCGGGCTCCAGTCCCACACTCACGATGATATCATTGAAATCATAAGCATTTATGTATGTCAATGTAATAGCTGTCAGCTTGCTTTTGCTGGTGGAAGTCATGGCCTTGCCGTTTTCTGAACGGTCAAGCATGGTGATAAGCTCCCGAACCTTACCCAAATCCTGAGGCAGACCTTGTATCCATATGGAGTTTTGATTGGTGTCTAGGGTTATCTTCTGAACCGGAATGCCAAGGTTGTCAATCTGAGAGGCAATGATCTCCGATGGCACATACTTCAGAGAAAACTTTGTGAGGGCTATCTCGGTAAAGAAATCATTAGCAAGAGTTTCCCGCGAGCCGATGATAATGGTGTTGCCGCTGGTGATATAATCAAGATTTTGCGTTTTCAGAAAAAGATCCAGAGCCGAATCAGGTGTCACATCCTTAATCTTGAAGGAAACCGGTTTTGGGTCGATTGTTAAAATAAGTGTTGAATCAAGATTAATGGCAAGTGCTGACAGAACATCGCGAATGTCTGCATTCACAAATTCCATTGATACCGTTAACGGCTCCTCGGCAGTATCATCGTTAACCGTTACGGCCAGGGACGGCATGATAAATGTCAGAAACATGGAAAGTGTGAGCACACATGCACTTATACCCTTCATATGTTTTTTCTTCATGAGAGCGGCCTCCTTGAATGGCGTTATAATAAACCGATGTATCACGGATTGGTTTCCAGCTTCAGAAGCTGGCTTTCACCGTTAAAATCCAGCATGACGCTGCTTTCATAGATGCTAACGACCTTCCATGGCGTTTCCCCGATATTGTCATCAGGTCGCACAATGTAGGAGGTGCCTGCTGATTCAATAATGGCGATGGCCTCTCCCCTGGAGTTGGTCAATATGCCAGAGAGCTTCATTGGCTCTTCGAAGGGATCGTTGATTGAAGCACTTTCACCTTGACTGGCAGTTTTCCTCACGACTTGAGGAAGAACCTCCACCTTGGGCTGATCAACGGGAACAGTGCCGGTACCGGGAGACGGCGAAGCTGCAATATCGCTCGTAACCGGTTCTGCTTTGCCTGCATCGCCGTTGCCGGAATAGATAACGATCATGGCTATAATCAACACCACAAGAACGGGAAGCATAACAGCCAGAGATTTATTCTCTTTGAAGAAGGTTTGTATGGCTGATTCTTTCTTGGTTGTTTTTGGCATACCATAATTCCTTTCGCAGTCATAATCGTTGATTTATGGAATAACACTTCGGTAATCATTGTAACAGCACAATCAAACATTATATATCAAATTCTATCATAAAACGGGCTTAAATCGGCAGCAATT
>CAZLHW010000502.1:0-3159 GCA_964559085.1 uncultured Acidobacteriota bacterium
ATTTATCATTGGCCCGGTCCGACCCCATTCCCGATCCAGGGTACATCGCCGAATTACACGCTGAGCGAGATCCCCGAAAACTTTATGGCCCGCTATTACAGCTTTCCATCGGTGGAGAAGATGTGGCAGGCCGAAATCCGTCTGGGCGAGAACGAAATCTGCTTCGAGCTGATGGGCTTCAATGTTGCCATGGTCGCGGCGAACATCACCACCTGCAATGAAGAAGAAGAGAAGGTCTTCAAGCAGATGGAGAAGGAAGTGAGCGGCCCCGGCTTTTTCGTCATCATCGCCGGCAATTCAAAAGCGGATTTTGAATATAAGAAGAAGGTCCTGGAGACGATTGTCGCCGAAGCGGGAGGTCAGAGCCTGAAGTACGTCGAGGATCCGCGGATTGAAGGAATCCTGATCTGTCAGTGCATCCGGATCTCCGCATCCATTCGCGAAACCTTCCGTCCCGGAGGCGCGTTCAGCTCCATCCCCGTTATGGGCCAGCGCGACCTGACGATCCGCTGGGCCGTTGGCGCGGGCAAAGCCAAACTGCCTTTGATCGAACAGGGGCTGATCGTGGATGACGGCGGCGGCTTCTTCGGCTGGGGTGTGGAGCAGGGGCATCTCGGCAAGACGGAAATTTTCTGCAAATTTGATCCCCTGAACCTCAAAGCGAAAGAGGCGGTGGAAAACTGGTCTCTCACGCAGAGCAAGCGGGCGTTTGAAGAGCGCTACTTTGCCAATACGATGCGGCCGCACAGCGAAATCGGGCCGGGAATGTCCAACTTCCACATCTGGTGGAAGAAGGTCACGCAGTCGCTGGATCCGAACAACGTTTCACCGGAAGCCGGCGCCCTCGTCTAGCCCTGCTAATAAAACGCCACGAATTCCATTGATTGGTGAAATTCGTGGCTGTTTTTATTTATGCCAGATTTTTTTCCGCGAAATCCCAGTTTATCAATTTATCCACAAAAGCCTTGATGTAATCTCCGCGGCGGTTCTGGTAATCGAGGTAATAGGCGTGTTCCCAGACATCGATCGTGAGGAGCGGTTTCGCGGCCGTGGTCAGAGGCGTCTCCGCATTGGAGGTTTTGACGACTTTCAGCTTTCCGTTTTCTGCGACCAGCCAGGCCCAGCCGCTGCCGAATTGAGTGGCTGCCGCGTTCGAAAAGGCCTCCACGAATTTCGAATAGCTGCCGAAAGATTCCTTGATCATTTCCGCCATTTTCCCCTTCGGCTCGCCGCCTCCGCCGGGCTTCATGCTGTGCCAGAAGAAAGTATGGTTGTAAACCTGCGCCGCGTTATTGAAAAGCCCCTCCTTGTCCGCCCGGCCTGCTGTCTTTCGGATGATGTCTTCGAGCGGGGATTTCTCGAATTCGGTGCCCGCGATCAGCTTGACGGTATTGGCGACGTAGGCCTGATGATGTTTTCCATAGTGGAACGAAATCGTGTTTTCGGAGATAACCGGCGCCAGCGCAGCCGGACCCCAGGGGAGCGGCGGCAGGGTAATACCGGAGGACGCCTGGACAACGGAGACCGGACTGCCGGGCGTATTCAGGGCCAGCGAAGTGACGGCGCCGACAGTTCCAACTCTTGTCAGAAACTCTCTGCGGTCGAGTGTTGCAGAACGATCGTATTCCATGAGGAATCTCCTTTCAAAATAGCCGGTGGCATCGAAGAAGCGACGCATAAATGATTCCATAATCAAAACAGAGTGCCTATAGCCTGTTTATTATTTTATGCAGCAATTTAAGGTAAGATATCGATCCCATGAGAGCATTCAGGAGTCCAGCGGAAATTCAGAGCTTTCTCAACCGATTGAAATACAGGAGAGAAGGGGGGGCGCGTTCGCCCGTTGTGGTGGAAAAAACACGGCAGGCGAACTGTTTCGATGGAGCTGTGTATGCTGCCGCGGCCCTTGAACAATTGGGATATCGTCCGCTCATCCTGGATCTGGTTGCCGAGGACGACGATGATCACGTCATCGCGGTTTACCGGGGGCGCGGCTGGGGCGCTATCGCAAAATCCAATACCACCCTGCTGCGCGGGCGCGAGCCGGTCTACCGAAGCCTCCGCGAACTCGTAATGTCCTATTTTGACCTGTATTTCAATACCGCCGGCTATCGGAGCCTGAGAAGCTATTCCGCGCCTGTGGACCTGCGCCGTTTTGACGCGCTCGAATGGAGAACGAGCCCCGAACCGCTCGATCCTATCGAGGAATGGCTCTTCCGCGTCCGGCATTACAGTCTGCTGACCGCAGCGATGAAGCGGACACTCGCGAGGGCGGAACGCGACTTGGTCCAGGCCTGCTTTCTTAATTCAGACCCCAAGGGGCTGTTTCGTCCCGGGAAAAGACGGCGTTATTAAACCATTTTTTCAGAGAGCGAGGTTTTTTTGGGATTCCTGAGCAACTTAAACAAATATCTTCTCATCATGGGCATTCCCGGCCTTCTGGTTATCTCTCTGCTGGATTCGGCCGCGATTCCGCTTGCGGGCGGTCCCGAGGCGGTCATCATGCTGCGTTCCTGGCAGCGCCCCGCTATGACCTGGCTCGTTGTCCTGTCGGCGACCGTCGGATCCGCCATCGGGTGCCTGATTCTCTACGGGATCGGGCGTAAAGGAGGCGAAAAAGCCCTGTCCCGCGTCAAGCCGGAAAGGGTCGAGTGGATTAACAATAAGATGCAGGACTACGGCATCTGGGTCGTCATCGCCGCCGTAATGGCCCCGCCGCCCTTTCCTACCAAGCCCGTGATTCTGGCCGCCGGCGTGCTCGGAACACGGAAGCTTCCGTTCCTGTGCGGCGTGTTTGCGGGCCGTCTGGTGCGCTATTCGCTGCTGGGTTATCTCGGGGCAAAGTTCGGCGACGAATCCGCACAGATCGTCAAATCGCACTATCCCGCCATTGCGCTGGTTCTGCTTGGAGGCATCCTGCTTGTGATCCTGACCCGGATGCTTCGTTCCCGGTTGAAAAGAGACAACGGCATCGCGACGTTGCGGTAAAGCGTTTTTTGAGGGGATGCCTTGTATGTTTCCTTTGCGTCTTCGAGGCTTTGCGGTTATTCCAGGTAAAAACCTCAAAGGCTCGAAGACGCAACCGCAGCGCTAAGGAGCAGCCGGTTGCCGGCGGCAGCTTTCAGGCGGGCCCAGGCAGCCCGGCTTCATGTCGCCGAG
>CAZLHW010000503.1:0-3155 GCA_964559085.1 uncultured Acidobacteriota bacterium
GCTGGGCTCGGCTCTTCCACCCTGGGCTGCACTGCCCCGCGCCTGCGGCGCTTACATCGCCGTGATGCGGAAATATTCGGATGCTATCGGGTTATTCCCTATTTCCCCCATCGTCCACAGGCGGAGGCGGATCTTATTTGACGGGGAATCCGCGGTCTCGCATCAGCGCGTCCGTATCCACGTCGCGGCCCCGGAATGCCCGGAAGGCCGCGGCCGGATCTATCGTATTGCCCTTGCTTAAAACAGTATCAAAGAACCTCTTTGCCACTGTTTCGTCATAAGGACCTTTGCCTTCCAAGAAAGCTTCCCATGCATCTGCGGTGAGGGCGTCGGCCCACAGATAAGAATAGTAGCCGGCGGCGTAGCCCTCGCTGGAGAAAATGTGGGAGAATTGAGGCAGGCGATGGCGCATCGGCAGCTGCTTCGGCATTCCCAGGGCCTTCAGTGTTTCGCGTTCATATGCGTCCGGATCGATGGCGACGGGTTCGGGCAGCATATGCAACTTCATATCCACCAGCGCGCTTGCAAGAAACTCCGTGGTGGCAAAACCCTGGTTGAATTTTGAAGCTTTCTCGATCTTTGCCACCAGTTCCTTCGGGATGGGCTTGCCGGTCTTGTAGTGGATCGCAAACCGGTTCAACACCTCGGGTGTTGAGAGCCAGTGTTCGTTGATCTGCGAGGGGAGCTCGACATAATCGCGGGCCACCGATGTGCCCGAAAGCGACGGATAAGTAACGTTCGAAGCCAGCCCGTGCAATGCATGGCCGAATTCATGGAACATGGTTTCCGCATCATCCCAGGAAATCAACACCGGTTCGCCCGGCGCGCCCTTCACAAAATTTGAATTATTCGAAACGATCGCGGTGACTTCTCCGTCCATGCGGTCCTGGCTGCGATAATCGCTCATCCACGCGCCCGATCGTTTGCCCTGCCGTGCGTAGGGATCAAAGTACCAGAGGCCGATATGTTTTCCGCCGCGTTTGACTTCCCAGACGCGCACGTCCGGATGAAAAACGGGAACTTCGGAGACCGGGACGAATTCAAAGCCATAGAGTTTGCCGGCGACCCACATCATGGCTTCGCGCAATTTTTCGAGCTGCAGATATTCTTTCACTTCGTTGGAGTCGAGGTCGTATTTCGCCTTGCGCACCTTTTCAGCATAGAAGCGATAATCCCAGGGCTCGATGGTGATTTTTGCGCCTTCTTTGTTTGCAATGGCCTGCATGTCAGCTACTTCTTCTTTCACGCGCGCCACGGCGGCCGGCCATATGTCCATCATCAGGGCCATGGCGGCTTCAGGGGTCTTGGCCACCTGTTTCTCCAGCGCCCGGTGGGCGAAGGACGGGTAACCCTGCAGCTTCGTTCGTTCGGCCCGGAGCTTCAGGATCTCGGAGATGATCTTGTTGTTGTCGTAAGCATCGGCATTGTCTCCTCTGCTGTAGAAAGTGCGCCAGACTTTCTCGCGAAGATCGCGGTGCGTGGAGTAGGTGAGGAACGGGTCCATGGAGGACCGGGTATTCAGGACGGCGTACTTGCCCGCCTGCCCGCGCTCCGCCGCCGCTTCCGCCGCCGCCTTCACATAGCTTTCCGGAAGGCCGCCCAGTTGATCTTTTGTCAGATACAGCGCGTAGGTTTCCTCATCATGCAGGAGGTTGTTGTTGAACTTTGTATAGAGGGCTGCAAGCTGTTTGTTGATTTTGGCGACGGCGGCTTTGCTTTCCGGGCTTAGTTTCGCGCCCTCGCGCACGAAATCGGTGTAGTAGTCCCATACCAGGCGCTGCTGCTCCGGTGTGAGCCCGGAATTTTCCCGCGTGTTGTAAACCTTTTCAATGCGTTCAAACAGCCGGGCGTTCTGCATCACGGTGTCGCGGTACTCGGCAAGTTTCGGCTCCATCTCCCTTTCCACGGCCCGGAAGGCGTCCGACGACAGGTTGCTCGAATAGACATTGTAGACCGCAAGCACGCGATCCAGCGTTTTGCCGCTGCGTTCCATCGCCGCGATCGTATTCTCAAAATTCGGCGCCTCCGGATTCGCGGCAATCTTGTCGACCTGCGCCAGGGCTTCCGCCATGGCTGTTTCCAATGCGGGTTTAAAGTGTTCCACCCGGACCCGGTCGAATGGAGGCACGCCGCCATAGGGCCCGCTCCACGCGTCAAGCAGAACATTCCGTCCGGCGGAAGATTCCGGCGCTTTTTTGCCGGACCGGGAGCATGCGATCGCGAGCAGGACGATGATGCCGATCATCAGGAAGAGAATTACAAATCGCATATTTCGCGAAAACAGTATAACGTTCATAAGAATTCCTTTCGTTGCCGGCGCCGGGATGACGCCGGTGTGCCGTGCACTTTTTAATGCCAAGAGCTGAATTTTACTACGAACTCGCAGGCGCGAACATTGACGAAAATCGGGATCTGTGAAAATCTGTGTCCATCAGCGGTTCAATGCCTTTACAATCCTCGTGGGGAGAAAGAGGATCAGGTGCCAAATGAGACAATCCATCCATATAGCCATTCTGGTTTTTGCCCTTGTCTGTGCGGGCGCGGCACAATCCGGCAATCAATGCAGCGAAGATATTCAGGATGCCCGCGGAAAAATGAAACCGTGGGGGAAAGGCGCCTGGGAAACAGGCAACTACCGGAACGTATTTCTGGAGGCCGGGTACAGCCGGGCTGCCATTGATGCCAAGCTCGCCAAAGCGTATTACGACCTGTTCGAAGGGCCGGAACGCGTGTATTTCGAAGTCGGCGATTCAATGGCCTATATTTCCGACCTGAAAAATCGCGATGTGCGCACCGAAGGCATGTCCTACGGAATGATGGTGGCCGTGCAGCTGAACAAAAAAGAGGTGTTTGACCGGCTGTGGCGATGGGCGAAGAAATATATGCAGCACCAGGGCGGCGCGCGCGACGCCTATTTCGCCTGGAGCGTCAATCCCAAGACCGGCAAGCACAACGCCGAGGGGTCGGCCTCGGACGGCGAGCTCTATTTTATTACCACGCTCCTGTTCGCTTCCAACCGCTGGGGGAATGACACCGGTATTGACTACTACGCGGAAGCGCGAAGAATTCTCGATGCCATGTGGAGCAAGGACTGCACCGACGGAATAAAAAATTTGCTAACTACGTAGCACAATCTGCTTTCATTCGTGCCCGCT
>CAZLHW010000504.1:0-3151 GCA_964559085.1 uncultured Acidobacteriota bacterium
TCGGTTTTAGCGGAGGGGTGAAAAGCGGGCGTTCCATCGGCAGTTCGATGTCGGCGGATGTATCGGCAATCGACATGAAATCTCCGGCCGGCGGTTTTTCACGAACTGCCAGCGCAGAACTTTCAATGCCGTGCAGGATATCCATTATGCGCCTGTTTTCAAGCCAGGCCTTATCGTCGAGGAAGCGGCGAAGCTGTTCGGAGAGGCGGGCAACCGTTCGCTGGGTGTGCTCTCCAGCTTCCAGCCAGTCGAAGTGTACGCGCCGCAAACGCGAATCGGGTTTCATCTCAACGACGGGCGGCAGCGCCAGGGCGCGATCCAGGAGCTGAGCCAGCTCCTCCTGGCGCTGCTGGGACATGAGAAACAACCAGAAAGCACGGAAGCTTTTCCCCTGGTCGGAATTCGCAATGGCGTCCCGCTCACCCATAATCTCTTCCAATAAAGCGCCCTTGGAACCGTCCCATAGGGCAATTCTTTCTCGAGCCTGGCGATCGAGGGAACGGAAGTTTTGTTCCACTTCGCGAAAGTCGGTCAGCAACTCGCGTGCAATCTGTACAAACTGCTGAAAACGGTCTTTGATTGCCGTGCTGTCGAGCAGCGGGACCTCGCCCTGCTGAATGCGCATGATTTCGGCGTCGATCTCATCCCGGCGTTTCTGCAACTCCGCAATGCGTATTTCCGGATCCGTTTCACTCCCTTCGCAGATCTGGCGCAGCAGTTCAAAAAGCGTTAGCAGCCTGGATTCGGTACCGATAAAGGCCCGCTCCCCCAGGCTCAGGATCCACTGGATGGCTTTCTCGGTAGCCGGCGTCAGATCAAAATGCGCTTCATCGGATCCCGATGGGTAGAACTTGCGCAGCCAGGCCTTGTCATTCGCGGCCCAGTCATTGAGGTATTCCAACGCCGGTTTCGGGAAAGCGTCTGTCCCCAGCCGTTCCCGCAGATCCAATAGTTGATCCTCCAATTTCTCGGCAAGGTCCGCCTGAGACATGACCCGCACATTGGGCGCGATGAAGGCATGGTAAAGAAAACTGGCCACGAGCGGAGCATGATCGGAGCGCAGCAACCGCCACGCGGGATGATGCTGTTTCAAGACTTCGAGATCAGAATAATCAATCGCTATCACTTGTATCCCGTCATAAGTCCGGATTCCGAGTTGACTTGCAGAGTTTACTCCATCCGGAAAGAAAGCTGGATTCCAAAAATCCCGGGGCTTTGCATGTTCCCAAGTTTCCCGGCAGATCCGGATTGGGTGACAGTGCTGAAATTGGGGATAAGAGTCGTACGCTGCCGCTTTCTTGTGCCTGAGGGGAAGGGGCACAAACTGGTCGGGGCACCCAGATTTGAACTGGGGACTTCCTGCGCCCAAGGCAGGCGCGCTACCAGGCTGCGCTATGCCCCGACCTTAAAAAGCGTGGACATTCTATCGTAATTCGGGCCGGGCTGCCAGATGTTCAATTGCGAATTACGAGTGACGAATTACGAATGAAATGAAAACGGTTCTTTCCCGTTCCAGAGCTTGAGAAGGGCGGCAACGGCCCGGGCTCTGTGGCTGTATTGGTTTTTCTCGGATTCGTTCAGTTCGGCGAACGTTTTGTTGAGCGATGGGAATAGGAAAATCGGGTCGTAGCCGAAGCCGTCTGATCCCCGCGGTTCCGTAATAATCAATCCGCGGCACTCCCCTTCAGATTCCATCTGCAGGGTGCCGGCGTGAGCTACGGCAAGGGAGCAGACAAATCGGGCTTCACGGCCGGATCCGGTTTCCGCCTGATCCAGCTCCGCAAGAAGCTTCCGGATCCGGTCCGAGTCGGAAGCATTCGCGCCGGCATAGCGGGCGGAGTGGATGCCGGGCCGGCCGCCGAGGGCTAATACCTCAAGCCCCGAATCGTCTGCGAGCACAGGCAAAGATGTGAGCCGTGAATAGGCGATGGCTTTGATGCGCGCATTTTCGGCAAACGAGTTTCCGGATTCCTCAATATCTTTTTCTATCCCCGCATCCTTCAGGCTCAAAAGCTCGCAGTGCAGAGATTGGAGCAGGGTTCTGAATTCGCGGAGCTTGCCCTGATTCCGCGTCGCGATAATGAGAGCAGAAACGGCAGAATTTATCATTTCAGATCGGCTCCGCGACTCGAAGCCTAGGTTGGCTGCTTTGTCAGCGGGAAAAGGCGTTTCAGGTCGAACCGGGGCTCGAGGAGCGATTTTTGCAGCAGGATGAGCTGCTGGATGCCCCGAGCGCCCAGTTGCTGCATCAACGCGAACTGATCGGCGGAGAAGGGCGTTTTTTCGGCCGTACCCTGGACTTCGACAAACTTGCCGTTGCCCGTCATCACCAGGTTCATGTCCACTTCGGCCTTGGAATCCTCTTTGTAATCGAGGTCCAGGCAGGCGGCCCCTTCCACGATTCCGACGCTTACGGCCGCGACATAATCCTGGATCGGAGAGAAGGGGAGCAGTTTCTTCTCCATCAGTTTGATGACGGCGAGCGCCACGGCGAGGAATCCGCCGGTGATGGAGGCTGTTCGCGTGCCGCCGTCCGCCTGAAGAACATCGCAATCGATCAGAAGCGTCCGCGTTCCCAGGAAGGAGAGATTGAGTACGGAGCGCAAGGAGCGCCCGATCAGGCGCTGGATTTCGATCGTGCGCCCTGTTTGCCGGCCCCGAGTTGCTTCGCGGGCGGAGCGGGAATTGGTAGCGCTGGGCAGCATGCCATATTCGGCCGTGATCCACCCCTGGTTCATATGGTTAAGAAAAGGCGGAACCTTGTCCTCAATGGTGCAGGTGCACAGGACCCTGGTGTCGCCCACGGCTATATCCACCGATCCGTCCGCATGCTTCGTGTAATCCAGGTCGATGTGCACTTCCCGCATGGAATCCTGGTTTCGCCCGCTAGGTCTCATGTCCGGTCCCTCGTTCTCTTCAAAAATTGGAAGCGCTATTCTACCAGCCGGAGAGCCGGAATGGAATGACTCTAGAACCTGAATAATATCGAGCCCGCGACATTGAATTTAATCCGCAATTCTCCTAGCATAGGAGTGATGAAAACGTACATTTTCGGCGGACCCGTTACTCCGACGGTTAAGGCTCTGATCACTGTCAACGTCGGCGTATTCCTCCTTCAGAAAATAGTTGCCCACCTGCTCGGCAGCCATTT
>CAZLHW010000505.1:0-1094 GCA_964559085.1 uncultured Acidobacteriota bacterium
GACTGGCGGTCCCGGGCGCGCTTATAGCTTGAATTTTCAGGATCACGGCTCCGCTGCCAGTTGTTCATCCAGGTATTCGCATTCAAGGCTTCGTTGCGGCCATAATAAAACGCGCTGCCATGAAAAGTATTGGTTCCCTGAGTTAAGGCAAAATTAAACACACCGCCGCCTGCACGTCCAAACTCGGCGGAACTTCCGCCGGTCTGAACGCTGAATTCCTCGATGGACTCCATCGAAGGGCTTGATTCCATTACATTACCCTGAATGTGCGACGTGGCGGGCAGCCCGTCGATCAGCACCTCCTTTGTAAAAGAAGGTGCGCCGGCGATGTGAGACGTCCAGCTGTCCCCTTCCGCCGCTGGCGCCAGTGTGTAAGCAAAGCTTTCGATCTGCCGGCCTCCGGAGAAGGAAAGCGGGAGTTTTCGGACCGCATCACCCTCGATAAGAGTCGCCATTCGCGCATCGCTTTCTCTCAGCAGTGTAAGGTCGGCGGTGACAAGGATAGTGTCCGCGACGGACCCCGGTTCCAGCCGGACATCCAGCCGGATTGACTGGGCCACGGAAAGGGTAACGCCGTTCTTCTCTGAAGTCTTGAATCCGCTTTTCGAAAAAACAGCCTTGTATGTTCCCGCCGGAATATTCGCGAATGCATAGAGGCCGGCGCCGTTAGTGACCGTTTCGCTGCGCACTCCGGTCCCCTGGTTCACCAGCGTTGCCTGGGCGCCGGGAATCACGGCACCGCTGGGATCCCAAACGATGCCCGTTATCTGTCCCCGCTCGGTCTGCGCGCAGAGCGGCAGCGAGAGTGCGGCCCATAGTACTACAAATAGATGGAGGACAGGCGAGCGATGGATCCTTTGCCCGGCCGAGCAGGGCTTTATTCGGATGAAACTCCGGGTTTCTTTTTTCATAGTGATGTTTAATCGGGAATGGAGTCCGGGGTTTGATTTTCGGAGGAAATTTGCTCCGCTTCACGATAGGCGTTACGGCATGCTTCCACCTGATAGGCAGGCCCGAGAACATAGGCTGCGCTGACGAGGAACCACACGAACCAGTTTATGGAGTTGTACGGGTAGGGAAGATAGTTGTGCCAG
>CAZLHW010000505.1:1104-3148 GCA_964559085.1 uncultured Acidobacteriota bacterium
AACCCAGATGCCGAGATCTCCCAGCAGCGTTAGAAATATCGCGAGAGAAAATGCTCCCCAGGACTTAGCCAGCAGCCCCCATCCGGTCTCAGTCACGGATCTCCAGATAAGTATGGCTTCGATAAGCAGAATGCTGAGGAGCGGATCGCTGCTCCATCCCACCATCGTGAAGAGATCATGGTTGGACGTTCCGGATTGCACCAGTCTGCTGATCTCATATATCTGATACAACGTGAAGGCCACAACGGCGATAATAAGCCCATAATCCATCCGCCGCAAGCGTGCCAACAAGTCTAGGCGGCGCAGAATGCGCAGGATCGAGAACAGGCCGATTGCGAGCACCGCCATGCTCAGAGGCCCGCTGATCAGCAGGCCGAAGCTCTGGCATGTTCGGTAAAAACCGGGATTTTGAGGTCCCAGGAGCAGGTAGATCGGGTTCAGGTAAGATTCTGTGTCCAGTATCTGGCTGAACAGGTACCCCGTGAAGCGGTAGACCGAGGCGAAGGTAATCAGCAGCCATGCCGCACGCAGCGGTTCGCCGGGCGAAAACTGCCGGAAAGCGAACCATGCCAGACAGGCTTCAATCGCGGCAAACAGAACGGTAAACAGGCTCCCCTGGTAGGTGAAGAAAAGCTCGATTCTGGAGTCGTCTCCAGTCACCCGCCAGATAATGAAAATGACGGCCGAGACGGCGAGATGAACGGCCGTTATCCATAAAAGGCTGTTCACAACGGGCGTGCGGAATGTTTTCGCGGTATTCATGGCGTCAGGGTGCCAGCGATTGGCCCGCCGATTCTGAATGCTGAGCCATGATGCGGGTAATCTTTTCCACGACTGCCGCCGCATTTTTCCGGCCGATGAGAGCGCGGAGCGTGGATTCGGCTTGAGCAAGTTTCTCTTTCCTTGAGGATTCGGAGTCTTCCATGCCCTGGAGGAGTGCTTTGGCAGCCCGCTGCCCGATGTAAAGCCCCAAACCCGCCACCGCCTGTCGTTCCGCTTCCGTCTTTGTGAGAACCAGCCTTTCTGTTTCCTTCGGGGGCGGCAGATTGGCTCTGCTCCACGCTTTTATGGGAGATTGAATTTCGGCGATCAGTTCATCTTCCGAGAAGGGAGGGTTTGCCGAAGCCGCCTCATTGAGTGCGACAAACTCGCTCCATTCCCGCGCGATCCGTTCCGCCCGTTCCCTGCATCGTCCGCATCGTTTTAAATGGGCCTGAATGCGGGCTTGCCGCTTGCCGGAAAGCTCGTTGTCCTGCAGCGCGAGAAGCTCTCCATCGCTGGGAGACCCCCAGTGCCAAGTCACCAGTCGCTGGAAGAATGATTGAAGGAAAGATTCCGACATCACTGCCTCGCCGAAGATATGCCGGCATTCCGGATTTTTTTCAGGCCTCGCGCCAGCAACGCTCCCACCGTCCCGGTGCGAATCTGTAGTATTTGCGCGATTTCATCGTAACCGAACCCTTCAAAACGTAGTTGCATACATTCCTGCTCGCGGGGAGAAAGGGTCGCAAGAGCGCGCCGAAAAGCTTCATCTTGTTGATAGCCTGCTTCCACGTCCTGACGCGCATCCGCAATCTGCGCCGCTTCCTTCAGTCGAACCGCCGGCATGGAATTCGATTTTCGATTGCAGTCGAGAAGGTAATTTCTGAGAACCCGGAACAGCCAGGCGCGCGCATTTTCCACCTTCTGTCCCCGTATTCTGGCCATGAAGTAGCGCAGGAATGTTTCCTGAATTCCGTCCTGGACCAGGTTCTTGTCCCAAGAAAGGCTCAGGGCATAGCGCGAAAGAGCGGTGGCGTATTGGCATAGCAGATCGTTTACTTCTTGTTCGATCCGGGCCGCAGTCTCTGCCGATGGCTGGATCCTCTCTCGGGTTTGGGCGCCGGATCGATAGGCATTCTCCATGCGTATCGGACGGGAATCGGATATCCCATCGTCGACAAGGATGTCGGCCAGCGTATCATCTTCAAGAGTTTTCATTGCATCATCTCATGCTCGACGGATGCAGTCAGGTGCCTTCCGGCTTAAATAGCGATCCCGCCTG
>CAZLHW010000506.1:0-3137 GCA_964559085.1 uncultured Acidobacteriota bacterium
TCCTGGAAATACATCCTGGGGGCCTTGACCGCCGGTATGGTCCTTTACCATATCAGAAGGGGCATGCACACCGATATCCTGAGCATTCCCCAAATCCTGATTTGCATTGTGATTTATGGCGTAGTATATGGCCTGTGTCTGCTGCTTTTGAGGGATTACACCCTTATGCGCGTCAAGGAACTGGTATTGAGCAAGCTGAGTATTTCAAAGCAAAAATCACAAATGGAAAGGTTATGATAGCATGAGAATCAGTATTATCGGTCTTGGGTATGTGGGATGTGTCAGTGCAGGATGCCTTGCAGAGTTGGGTCATGAGGTCATCGGCGTGGATGTCCATCCGGGCAAGGTACAGGCCATCCGTGAGGGAAGACCAACGATTATTGAAAAGGGCATCGATGCCCTTATGACAGAGGTGCATCAGACAGGAAGGCTAAAAGCCACCGATGACATGGGCTATGCCATCGCCAATAGCGACATATCCTTCATTTCGGTAGGCACCCCCGGCGACAAAAATGGCAATCTGGATCTGTCGGCCATACATAAGGTAGCCCTTGAAATTGGCCAGGCACTGAAGAGCAAACCCGATTTTCATACCATCGTGATCAGAAGCACTGTTATACCCGGCACCACCGAGGCGATTTCGGAGAGTATCGCACAAGCCTCGGGGAAAATACCCGAAGCTGATTTCTCGGTATGCGTGAATCCCGAATTCCTAAGAGAGGGCTCTGCTATTGAGGATTTCCATCATCCGCCCCTGACTCTCATAGGCACCGGCAATGAACGGGTCAAAGAGCTTTTGACTACACTCTACGAGGCAGTTCCGGGAGAAAAGATTGTCACCGACATCGGCCATGCCGAAATCGCAAAGATGGTGAGCAATGCCTTTCACGCATTGAAAATCGTCTTCGCAAATGAAGTAGGCAATATATGCAAAGCCCTGAAAATAGACAGTCACAAGGTCATGGATGTGTTCTGCAGGGATAATCGTCTAAATATCTCAAGGGCCTACCTGAAGCCGGGATTTGCTTATGGCGGCTCATGCCTGCCAAAGGACACCCGGGCTCTGGAAATGCTGGCCTACAGCCGCTTCCTTGAGGTGCCGGTGCTCTCGGCCATTTCCCGCAGCAATCAGCTCCAAATCCGTCATGCCCTTGATCTCATCACCTCACGGAAGGCAAGAAATATCGGGATTCTTGGCTTAAGCTTCAAGCCGGACACCGATGATCTCCGCAACAGCCCTATGGTATTTCTGGCTGAAGCCCTGCTGGGCAAGGGCTACCTCCTGCGAATCTATGACAGAAATGTAAGACTTGCCGAGCTGTCGGGAACCAACAAGCAATTCATTGAAGACAGAATACCCCACCTTCAGCATTTCATCGTAGAAAGCCTTGAGGAAGTGATGACCTCCAGCGAAATCATCGTGATCGGTAATAAAGAGGATTTTGTTATAGATGCTCTCAGTCAAAACCCTGGTAAAACCGTCATTGATCTGGTGCGCATAGCCGACACCATCGCCTATCAGGGCAGCTATGAGGGAATCAGCTGGCATGTCAATTAAGCAGTAAAGGAGTCCTGGTTTTGGAAAGAAAGGTCTTGATCGTGGTAGAGAACCTTCCTGTACCCTTCGACACCCGGATTTGGCAGGAAGCTACCACCCTTGTCCGCAACGGTTACGTGGTTTCGGTCATTTCCCCAATGGGCAAGGGTTATGAAAAGGAATTTGAGGTTTTAGAGGGAGTCCACATCTACAGGCACCCGCTTCCCAAAGAGGGCAACGGATTTTTGGGCTATTTCAACGAGTATTTCTGCGCCTTATGGCATGAATACAGGCTGGCAAGGAAGGTCCGAAAAGAAGTGGGCTTCGATGTGATTCACGGGGCTAATCCGCCCGATAACATCTTCCTGCTGTCCTATCTGTTCAGAGGCGTGGACTTCATCTTTGATCACCATGATATTTGCCCCGAGCTATACTATGCCAAGTTCAGGAAATATGGTATCCTTTATCGCATCCAGCTTCTGCTTGAAAGGCTCACCTACAGAAGAGCCTCCATCGCCTTCGTTACCAATGAGTCCTATCGGAAAATCGCTATGAGCAGGGGGATGATGAAGGACGAGGACGTCTTCGTATTGCGCAGCGGGCCAAGACTGGAACGGATGAGGATCCAGCCGCCCAATCCCAGCCTGAAAATGGGCAAAAGGTACCTGGTGGCTTATGTGGGTGTCATCGGACAGCAGGAAGGCCTGGATTATCTGGTTGACGCAGCCTATTATATCCGAAACACCTTGAATCGCGATGACATAAGGTATGTGATCTGCGGCGGAGGGCCCTATCTTGAAACCTTAAGCACCAGGATAGATAAGCTGAAGCTATCGGGAATCATGGAGCTTACTGGAAGAATCCCCGACGACCGCCTGATGGAAACTCTCAATACGGCAGACATCTGTCTCAACCCTGATGAGTTTAATGAGATGAATGACAAATCCACTATGAACAAGGTTTTAGAGTACATGGCCCTGGCCAAGCCCATGGTCCAGTTTGATCTGACCGAGGGCCGATTTTCAGCCGATAAGGCCTCCCTATATGCAAAGGCTAATGATGCGGTGGATCTGGCGCACAAGATCATAACACTGCTTGATGATGAAGAGATGAGAGTCTTCATGGGCCAATACGGCTACAACCGAATTCTCAATCAGCTCTCCTGGGAGCACACTCACAAGGCTCTTTTAGAGGGCTACGACTATTACTATACGAAAAAACGCATCAGGGATGCGGTCATACATCCGGTTCACCAATGGCGCAGGTAAGGACGGCTGTATGGCTTTTAAAGCCCTCTTGCCGTTATAAAACAACCATGAAGCCGATATCATCCTAAAACATAATCAGGAAAGGTTATTGGAATGAGAATAAAAGCACGGTTGTGTCTTTTGATGATTTTTCTTGCAGCAGCCCTCTACTTAATTAATATCAGTCCGGAGGCCGAGCCTCCCGTGATTGGCCCTCCGACGCCCACTGAGACAGCTACCCCTGCGAACTTCCATGGGATTGGGGAAACAGCCGGCCCTTTGACCACCGATCCGGAGGACAAGGCTACACCCGCATCGGAGGCTTCACCGTCTGCTGATCCCATCACCGAGTC
>CAZLHW010000507.1:0-3134 GCA_964559085.1 uncultured Acidobacteriota bacterium
AGTTCTCCCAGGATGCGTTCTTCGGTATAGGTGTCGACATTCGACAGGGAATCGTCAAAGATCAGAATCTTTGGGAGAATAGCCACCGCCCGGCTGATGGCAACGCGCTGTTTCTGGCCTCCGGAGAGCGTAATCCCACGCTCTCCGACGTAAGTCTGCATTTTCTGGGAAAATGTCTCGATATCCTCCGCGATCTGGGAAACGCCGGCCGCCCACTCCACGTGCGCATCCGGAATAGAGGGATCACAGCCAAAGGCGATGTTTTCCCGGATGGTGTCGGAAAACAGGAAGGTTTCCTGTGGGACATAGCCGATGTTTTTCCTCAGCTCGGCTATCGGCCATTGGCGCACATCCTTGCCGTCGAGCAGGAGAGTCCCCGGCGGCGGATCATACAGCCTCGGAATCAAATTGATGAGAGTCGATTTCCCGCTCCCCGTATGGCCCACTATCGCCAATGTGGTTCCGGCAGGAACCGTAATCTGAATATTGCGCAACACCGGCCGGTTTCCGCCCGGATACTGAAATGTCAGATTGCGGAATTCCAATGTGCCGCGGATCTGTTCGGGCGGCGACGCCGAAACCTCTTCGATTTTCGTCGGAGAATCCATGATTTCGAGAATCCTTCTCATGGAGGCGGCACCCCGCTGAAAAATATTAATAACCCAGCCGACGGCAATGGTCGGCCAGGTCAGCATTGCCAGGTAGCCCATGAAGGCGACAAATTCGCCGAGCGTCAGACGTCCCGTGATCACCTGGCGCCCGCCGAACCACAGAAGCGCCACGGAAGAAAACCCGACGAGGGCCGTCATCATCGGGTAAAAAATGCCCCAGAGCCGGATCAGCGACACATTGCGGCGGACGTATTCCCTATTGAGTTTTCCAAACTCATGGATTTCCGATTCCTCCCGGGCAAAAGCCTTTACCACTCGGATTCCCGCAAGATTTTCCTGTGCCTTGGTGCTCAGGTTCGAGAATTGTTCCTGGATGCTCTCGAAACGATCGTGGATCTGCTCCCCGATTTTTTTCACGGAAATCGACATGAGGACGAGCGGTACATAGGCGAGCAGCGTCAGTTTCCAGTTCAGCCGGAAAAGGATGAAGGTGCTGATGACGACGGTCACAATGGTATTCATGGAATACATAATGCCCGGGCCAAGCACCGACCGCACCGCGTTAAGGTCGTTTGTCGCTCTGGACATGATGTCCCCCGTGCTGCGCGATTGCAGGGAAGAGAGAGACATTGCCTGAACGTGCGCGAGAAAATCATTGCGCAGGTCGTATTCAACCTCGCGGCTTACTCCGATCAGAATCCGTCTCATCCAGAAGCGGAAAAAACCTTCCAAGACGGACAGCCCCAGGATCAGAGATGCATAAAAGGGCAGTTTCTGCTTCTCCAGAGCCTCCCGCAGACCATCGACGACGTACTTCAAAACCCACGGAGAGAACATGCTGGAGATTACCGTCAGGATCACCATGACGAAGCCCAAGGCTATTTTGAAGCGGTATCTGCCAAGGTATGGAAGAAGGTATTGAAGAGGGTATTTCCGATGGTTCATCTCAGGGCTGGTCGGTCTGCAATTGAGGTGCCCGCATATCTTTATAGGGAACAACGGTGCCCCGGGGCAGCTTGAATTCCACCGAATAGCTCCCAAACTCCGATCGATAGCCGGGGTAGACCAGCTCGAAGTGTGCATTGGCGCCCGGATCAATTGTGTCTTTGCTCATGCGGACCACAGCGGTTTCGAGCAGTGTTCGGTCATGGGAATAAAACCGCACCACTGCTGCCAGCTGTTCAATCGGCAATGCCGTAAGGTTTCTTACCACTCCGCGCACCCGAAATTCATTATTGACGAATTCATCGCCCAGATACAAAAAACCGATCTGTTCGGGACTGGCGGCCGCATGCCGCGCCTGAAGTTTCCGAACCAGTCCGTCCACGGAGGATTGCGGCGCGAGGATCAGAATCAGGGCGCCCAGGACTGCAAGGCTGAGAACAATCAGAAAAACGCGCAGCAGATCCGAGAGCACCCAGTGCCGCGTCTCAAGGGTTTTGAAATCGGGCCTCCCCGGAAGCCCTTCGGAATTTGCAGGATCAATCGAGATCTCCGTCACGGGTTGATCTTCGGGCGGGCACGGATGGGTTTTGTTTGGTTCTTTCAGAGGCATGGATTCCAGTGCCTTATGCGTCGGATTGACGGAAAGCCCATAAGCTGCAGCTGCCGAGATAGAATTGGTTCAAATCCTCTAATGCGAAATATCTCGGCATTCCGCATGGCCGAATTTAACGCGTCACCTGGTAGGCATCGGATACCTGGGGCGCCGCGGGTCGACAGGCTGCGGGCTTTTACCCCAGAATCCCTTCCTTTCTTCCTGCGGAGCGGTTCCTTCCAGCAGTTTTGCGTTGATCCTTCCCAGAATACGCCGCTCGAAAATGCCCAAGGATTCCAGCGGCACCCACTTTTCGGTGCCGTCGACATCACGGCTAAGGGCCTCCATTTTTGTTCGAATCGTAACCAGGGTTTCGGTAGGCGAAACGATTTCGAGAAGGGCTTCAACAACATAGTGCGCTTTTATTAAATTGCCCGTGGTCGTATTGCTTTGCACGGCTACCTTGGACACCTCGGTCGGCGTCAGTGCACCGGTGATAAACTCATAGGGGCGGGTAACAATCCTTCCGCCTTTCCGGTCGTCGAGTTCAATCTTGTATCCTGAATCGTTCAGGACGGAGTAGACCACGTTGGCAACCCGGTCATACTTATAGATGAATTTCATCGGGTCCGGAAGACTTGGCTTTTCCGATTGAGCACACAGCGGAAATATGCAGGCGAATCCAAGCACCAGAGGCAGAATTGTTCGCCTTGAAACACATCTAAAATATTGAATTACAGGCAATTCAGGATTCACGGGGTGATCGTAGCATCGGCTTCCGGCCAAGTCAATATTTGCGGCGGATTCCTGCGCGGAACCTGCGGCCGCATCCGTGCACAACATCCCGGCGGCAATAAAACGCTCGCAATATAGTACGGGAGCCGTTAAACTGCCTAACGGCTTGTATTCAATGGAGCTATCCCCTAGGAGGCGAAAATGAAGGCTTTTGTGTCCGGTTTCAGATTTTGTCTTGTCGTCGTTGCAAT
>CAZLHW010000508.1:0-3111 GCA_964559085.1 uncultured Acidobacteriota bacterium
AGCGGCCGTGCCGACTGCAACAGGTCCAGAGAAACATCAATGTTTTGACTCGGCTGAAAAAGACCCGGAGCCGCCAGCATCATGCCTCGAGCCAAATCTTCCGTGTCGACGCCTGAAAGGTTGAGCGCCGTCCGCTGCCCCGCAAACGCCCGTTCCACGTTTGAATTATGGACCTGAATTCCACGCACACGCACGCGCTTCATGGCGGGGAACAGCTCCAGTTCTTCCTCTTAGGAAATGCTTCCGGAGATAAGCGTGCCCGTTACGACGGTGCCGAAACCCTTGATGGCAAACACGCGGTCGATCGGCATGCGTGGAAACTGTGTGGAATCTTTGAGGGACACCCGGCATGCAATGTTCACCAGTGCGGCTTTCACTGCGTCCACGCCGGCGCCTGTTATGGCACTGGCAGGGATAATAGGAGCCTTTGCCGCGTCCAGAAAAGAGCCGCGCACGTAATCCTCAACTTCAAGCCGCACGACTTCCAGTGTGTCGCTATCCACCAGGTCCGACTTGGTCAGCACGGTAAGGCCGTGGCGGATGGAAAGAAGGCGACAGATGTCAAAATGCTCTCGGGTTTGCGGCATAACCGATTCATCGGCTGCTACGACCAGTATTACAATATCAATGCCGCCGATTCCTGCCAGCATATTGTGCACAAACCGCTCATGGCCGGGAACATCGATGAATCCGAACCGAATGGGTTCGCCGCCGGGGCCCGGCAGTTCAAGATTTGCAAATCCGATATCGATTGTAATGCCGCGACGTTTTTCCTCCTTCAGGCGATCGGCATCAATTCCCGTGAGCGCTTTCACTAAAGCTGTTTTGCCGTGATCGATATGCCCGGCGGTTCCGATGATGACAGATTTCATTTGTCTATACGAAGGAATCGATCCTGCCTCCATGCATCCGATGCCCCTCTGCCATTAGACGCAGCCTTTCGGCTTTGGCAAACCGGCCATCTTGCAGGCTCCCTTCCCGGGGCCGGCAGGGAAAAGCTCAAATATATGTTTCATCTTGAATCCCGTCGCTTTCGAAAGGATCCGCGCGGCAGGAGGCGTTCCATTGTTTTTGTAATAATCCTGGAGAATGCCGATCAGCTTCCAGTGCTCTTCGTTCAACGAGGCAATCCCCTGACTTGTTCGGACAAAGTCCACCCATTCCGGGCACCAGTCTCCAAAATCCTTGAGATACCCTTCCTCATCGACGACAAAGCGTTTATTCCCGTATTCAACTATTGGCATTTTTATTGACTTTATAAATGAGAACCCGCAACAGCCTTATTTCATCGGATTGCGGATTTGGCGAAGGCTTCCTGCAGCCAGGCAAATCCAACCCGAGTCGACAACAGAAACGGGATGACACACGGAGGACGGCAGACTGACGCTATGGGATTGGAACTCAAGTGAAGCCGAGGATGAAATAGGAAGGCCTTCTGCTCATGACAACGACTAAGTGTGTCATCGGGGCGATCTTTTTTGCAAGCACTTTTTGCCGGCAAGTCCCGGTTCTATCATCAATATGGAATGGGAGCATATAAATCGGCTCGGTATAGTGGAGAGGCTCCGGTTTCAAGGCTGGAGCTTGCCGGCACAAGGAAAAATTTGAATGAAGAATCACCCGGACGGACCTATGCGAGTGAAATGGAACAGCGGCGGGCGGCAGCGTCGCGACTGAACGCTTGGCATTATCGGATCGGGAGCATGCGGCCGCTTTTGTTCCTTGCGGCCAGGACTGCGAAGGAACGGCGCCTTCGCGCCTGGTTGCGCGGTTCAATCAACTGATCGTGCTGCCGGATTCCAGACGGAACCGGCTATTCGCTCCCCTTGCCTTCCTCCTTTTATGGGAGATCCGGCCGGCCTTCTTTGTTGAACAGCGGCGCATGGCATTCGATTATCCACCCCGCCCGGGAATAGTCCGAAAGAGCAACGCTCTGGAATTGATGCGATCCATCGGACTCGAAGTGTGATCTGCCCGTATGCTATTTTTCGTCCTTGATATAGCGCTTTCCGGGCACGGTCGTGAAATGGAAAATGGGTCTGTCGACGCGCCGGAGGATCAGCGGGCAATGCTTCATCGCTGCGGGTATGAACAGCAGGGCGCTTTTTGTAAGGATGTGTTGCTCGTCCTCGATCCACATCTCAATTTCACCCCCCAGATCGTAGGGATTGTCCGGGTTGTTTCCGAAAAATCCGATGATCTCGTCGGTTTCATGAACATGCGGTTTGTCTTCCAGCGTGGCAGCGGCTTTGAGGTACCAGGCCGTGTTCATGTGGAAGGCGCCTTCAACCACATTTTCATCCATCCAGAGAATCCGCTTGGCGTATTTCGCGTAATCGGCGGCAATGGCTTTCTTTTCCTCAGGAACGATCAGGTCGGTTACGATGTATTTCCCGTATTTCGATTCGGCCATGTTTAATCCCCGTCCATGATTCGAGATTCGAGATTGAAGGGCACGGGCGGCGTTCCGATTCTGTCAATCTCGAATCTCGAATTGTTTATTTATTCAGCTTTTGAATCGCGTCGTGCAGATTGGCAAAAAGATTTTCAATCAAGTGCGTCGGCACTGCGGAAAAGGCCAGCCGTATCAGCCCGGCGAGGACGATGACGCCGGTGCTGTAATTGGCGATGAGCTCCTTGCGCAGAGTTTCACAATCAACTCCGATCGGTTTTACGCACATAAAATAGCCGGAGTTGAAAGGCATTACTTCAAAACTCTGCGCATATTCCGGATGCGCCCGGAGCGTTTCGCGAATTTTGGCAACGCGCTGGGAGAGAATTTCATATTTCTGCTTTTTCTGTGCGGCGTATGCCGGATCGGTATAGGCTTTCAGCAGCATGGTCTGGGAAAGGCAGGGGGCGTTGGATATGGTGCCGCGCACGGCGCCGGCGGCTTTGTTTTCCAGGGCTTTAAGCTGCGCGGCGGTGGCTCCCTTGAATCCGAACGTGATAAAACCCACGCGGAACCCCCAGACGTAATCTTCTTTTGTTGCGCCGTCAAGCTTCTCGCCCAGGAGGGTTGGGGGCAGGTCGACAAGGTAGGTGAATAAGGATTCTTTTGCGATGGCGTCTTCATTGACAAGACCGAAGTAGGCGTCATCCAGAACGACT
>CAZLHW010000509.1:0-2086 GCA_964559085.1 uncultured Acidobacteriota bacterium
GCAACGGAAGTAGGCCGTCGCCTTCGTCACCGCGTCACCTTTCGACTCTACTGATGCCTCTATAGAATGACCCCCCAGGCCTTCGGATGCTTCGCATCCTTCAGCCTGGGCTGCTCTGCTGTGCACCTTAAAGGTGCTCAAAGCGTCGGCAATCGGGACACTTTTGCCTTGATCGGCTCCGGCGCGAGCGCAGCCTGGGCTGCACTGCCCTGCGCTTGCAGCGCTCAGAGCGGACCGGCTACGCTTCCAGTCCGACACGCGCTTTCGTTTGCACCCGAAAGATCGGGTATACTTGATCGGGCCGCTAATCTAAGGTATAGTCCGGCGCGGCTGCTCAAATATCCTATACTGATATGGCTGAGACTCCTTTAGAAACCATCCGCCGTCAAATGCGGATCTCCGAAGAACGGATGAAGAAGGCTCTGGGAACCCCGGGCGGGAAAACGTCCGCCTCCGCGCACCGGCCTGATCCGGAACCGGCAATACCTGCAAAGCCCCTTGCTTCGGTTGAAGCCGGAAACCCGGCCGATGATCCGGCATGGGAATGGATCACCTATGGGCAGATGACGCCTGTATTTTTAAAGGAAGTCGCCGGTGCGATGGATGAAATTATCGGCCCGCCTTCGGTCGCATTGCCGGATTCCCGCGCGCCGCACATCAATGGGCAGATCCGGATGCTGACGCGGGTTCGCGCGCTTCTTGAGCGATGGGCGCGTTCAACAGAGGCCTATCGGGATCCGCTTCCGAATAGCAATGTAGCGGGCTTGATTCAAATGGCTCTGATGGCGCGCGATAGAGAATTGCGGCGATCGGGCATCCGAACACAATTTGAAGATGCCGCCGGAGAGGCGGGCGGCCGCGGCGGGACTCCGGCGCTCTATCAGTCCGTTCTGCATGTATTGCAGTACTGCATCGAGCGGATGCGCGGCGGATCCGACGGCAAAAAACTGACAGTCCGGCTCCAGCATTCCGGTGAACGACTGGAGACAAGCTTTTTGTGTGAATTTTCCGAAGAGACCTCCGCGCATTCTGCCGGGACGCGGTTTCCATGGGAGGAATCGCTGCGCCTGGATGCCATTCAGCTTCAAGGGGCCCGGAAGTTGCTGGACTCTGTCGGCGGAACGCTCGTCCTTGAAAATATCAGCCAATCCCTGAAGGCGGTCCGGATAAGCCTGAATATTTCCTCGCTGCCCACTGGGGAAAATTTATAGGAGAAATTCCCTGACTAATGCAAGACCTCGATTTTAAACGCGCCTGCCGATTTTCCGCATGCACCCATTAGACGGAATTGTTCCAATGCACTCGATTGCACGCATTAAGCCCGTTATTCTCGCCGCCGGCGACTCCACACGGATGGGTTATCCCAAAGCTCTGCTGCCCCTGGGCCGCGATCGGTTTATTACGCACATTCTTGGAATACTGCGAAACCTCGCGATGCCGGAACCCGTGATTGTGCTGGGCCGAGCGGCGTCCATAATCCGGCCTCTCTGTCTGGATTGGCCGGCAAACATCCAGGTTAACCCGGACCCGGACCGCGGGCAGCTGTCCTCGATCCAGCTGGGATTGATGCAGATCGGCTCTGAATTCAACGCCGGCATGATCTGGCCCGTGGATCAACCCGCGGTTTCGGAGGAACTGGTGCGCCGGCTTGTGCAGTTGTTTGTCGCGTCCCGACCGCTTATCGCATGTCCGCGATGCGGGGAAAGAAGGGGCCATCCGGCAATCTTCCACAGAAGCCTTTTTCAGGAATTCATGGATGCGCCTCTGCAGGAAGGGCCCAAAAAGATCCTGCTGCGCCATCAGCCGGAGACTTCGATGCTGCCGACGGACGAAATAGGAACGGTTCAAGACATCGATACTCCGGAGGATTATCAGTCTCTGACCGGTGAAAGCCTGGCCTCCGCTCTGGCCAGGGTGGAGGCCTTAAAAAACGACTAATCGAAATTGGTCATTCGGGCATAGGATCGAATCGGGGCGAGAAATCGCCCGAATGAATCCCACAAGCTGGAACGCTTCAAGCTCTGGATGAGGGCCCAGAGACCGGTGTAGAGATAACCGCACATAAACAGGAGCAGGACCGGGATCA
>CAZLHW010000509.1:2096-3108 GCA_964559085.1 uncultured Acidobacteriota bacterium
AAATCCCGATGTTCCATGCGTAGAGGATGCCGAAGATGAAGTAGGCGCCGAACAGTATTTCCACGATGGTAAGAAACCCGATGTCGCACCGGTATTTCTTGCTCATCCACTCCCCCTTTTCTCCGTTCACCGAAAACTTTGGAGTCCGGACAAAGGGTGTTTTATATCCGAACGCTCCCTCCAGGACGGCCTTGGATCCGGGAATGGTCATGCCGATTCCAACCGCCATCAGTCCGGGGAGATAAAGAATCCGTTTGAGCCAGTCTTTGTGCAGCGCCTTTTGGGATGTGATGTAAAAGGTGGATACGCTGCTGAAAGACAGGATGAAGAGAGGCAGATCAATGGTGATCAACTCAAACCAGCCCTGGTTGTAGCGGACAATCATAGCTGGAAAAAGTATCAGCGAAAGCAGCACCATCAGCGGGTAGGAAATATTTCCCGTCAGGTGGTACCAGGCTTCCAGCTTTTCTCCCGCACCGAATTTGCCGCGCAGCACGCGGAAAAGCACCTTTTTGCAGACTTGCATGGCGCCTTTGGCCCAGCGGCATTGCTGCGTTTTGAAAGAATTCATCTCTACGGGGAGTTCGGCCGGAACGATCAGGTGCGGCAGGAACACAAATTTCCACCCCTTGATCTGAGCTCTGTAACTGAGATCCAAGTCCTCTGTCAGCGTGTCGTGTTCCCAGCCTCCGGCATCCTCGATGGTTTTGCGGCGCAGAATCCCCGCCGTGCCGTTGAAATTAAAAAAGCGTCCGCTCAAAAACCGGGTATAACTCTCGAGCATGAAATGGCCGTCCAGGAAAATCGCCTGGGTTCTTGTCAGAAAGGAATAATTGCGATTCAGGTGCTCCCAGCGACCCTGGACCAATCCGACTTTGGGATCTGTAAAGTAGTGAATGGATTTCTGAAGAAAGTCCGGTTCCGGCACGAAATCCGCATCAAACACGGCAATGAATTCGCCCTTTGCCGTTTTCAATCCGTTTTCAAGAGCCCCTGCCTTAAACCCTGTACG
>CAZLHW010000510.1:0-3105 GCA_964559085.1 uncultured Acidobacteriota bacterium
GATGCTTCGCATCCTTCTGCCTGGGCTAAATTGCCCCGCGCCTGCGGCGCTTGCGGTGCGGCATGCTGATTCGCTCCGGATGCTGTCGACAACTGTGATTCAAGCGCGAAAAGCGCGCGGCAGATTCTACGCCTCCAGGATAATGTCCGGCGGTTTTCCCATCGGCGAATGAATTTTTGCTGCGGCCTTTCGCCACCCGCCAAAGACGTAATACAAATACCCGACCGTAGCGGTGACGGCAAAGCCGGCCGCCATGGCAATCCAGATGCCATGGATTGCCAGCGAGGTGCGCTGCGACAAAAACCATGCCAGCGGCACGCGCACAATCCACAGAGAAATCAGCGTAAACAGCATCGGCACCAGAGTCTGACCCGCTCCGTTGACCACGCCGGCAGAGACAAACATCAGGGCAAAGAGGAAATAGCACGGCGCCACGATGTGTAAATAATCAATCCCAATCTCCAATACCGGCTCATGGTGGATAAAGACGGATAGAATCAGCCGCGGAAAGGTGAAGGCGAAGATGGCCACGGCGCCCGATATTACCGTTCCCAGAAGAAGAGCCCACTTAAAAATTTCTTTGACCCGCTCGGGTTTCCGGGCTCCAAGGTTTTGCCCCGTCAGTGCCGTGGTGGCCATTCCTATGGCAATGGCCGGCATTGTTGCCACCATATCGATTCTGCCGGCGGCGCCGAATGCGGCAATGGCTGAAGCGCCGAAATAGTTCACATAAGTGGTAACAAACGCCTGCCCGACCGATACCAGCGACTGCTGCACCGTGGACGGAAAGCCGATTTTGCATAGCAGCCAGATTATGTGTTTATCAAACGACAGAGTGCGCAGGTTGACGGCAATGAGATGATTTTTCCGATTCAGATAAATGAGTGCAAACGTCAAACTGATCGCCTGCGAGGCGACGGAGGCCCAGGCGGCGCCGTTCAACCCCAATCTGGGAAACGGCCCCAGGCCTATGATCATCAGCGGATCGAGTATTGCGTTTAAAACAACCCCCGTTCCCATAAACATCAGCGGGGTGACCGTATCGCCTACGCCCCGGAGGATGGAACTGACGGTAAACATCATATAAAGCAGGATGGCGCCCGCAAGCGAGATGCGAAGGTAGCTCGACGCCATGGAAAAGATCGCTTCCGGCGTGTTCATAAGGCGCAGGAGAAAATCGCTTAAAAGAATCCCCCCGATGGTCAGGGTTGCGCTTACGACAAGACCGACCGATACCGAGTTGTCAATAACCTTCTTCATGCGCTCATAATTTTTGGCCCCGTAGAATTGAGCGACCAGAACGGAGGTGGCCATCGTTAGCCCCGCTGCAATGCCGATCAGAATGAACATGATCGGAAAGCTGACGGCGGCGGCTCCCAGTCCGTTCTCTCCCACAATATTGCCGACCCAGATCATGTTGATGATGCTGTAGCCGCTCTGCAGCATGTTTCCGATGAGCATCGGAATGGAAAAATGAAGCAAGTGCCTTGGAATGCTGCCTACGGTTAAGTCTCTGCCGAATTTCTTATCCATGGAGTACGTCCGATCCATTACAGGGAACTGATTAAAGTTAAAACGGATCATTATAAGCTTAGTTTCCAGGGAAGCAATGTGCTTCTCTTGAGGTTCTTTGGAGCTTTGCGGGCAAATCCGATTCACTGCGAAGCCTCGGAGAACGCCAGGAGGCGCAAGGCGGCGGAGTTGCATCCATGCGCGTTTTTGTTTACATTCCATGAAAAAAAGGGGGCATTATGAGCAAAAAAAAGATCGGTGTTTTACTGTCAGGCTGCGGTGTTATGGACGGTAGCGAAATTCACGAAGCAACTCTCACGCTCTATTTCCTTGATAAACAGGGCGCCGACATCGTCTGCATGGCGCCGGACAAAGACCAGACCGACGTCGTCAATCATGTTGCCGGCAAACCGACCGGAGAAAAACGCAACGTGCTTCTGGAAGCCGCCCGCATTGCGCGGGGAAATATCGTCGATGTGAAAAAGGTGAAAGCCGACGAACTCGACGGCATTATCCTGCCTGGGGGATTCGGCGCGGCAAAAAATCTATGCACCTTCGCATTTGACGGCGCCGATTGCCGGGTCGATGAGAATGTCGCGCGGCTGCTTAAGGAAATGAACGCCCAAGGGAAACCTATCGGAGCGCTTTGTATCGCGCCTGCCCTGATTGCACGCCTGTTCGGGACCGAGCTTTCCCCCGAGATTACCATCGGCAGCGATCCCGAAACGGCAAGCACACTGGAAAGAATGGGCGCGAGACACACGAACGCGGCTGCGGATGAATTCGTGTTGGATCATCGCAACAAAATCGTCACTACGCCATGTTATATGACCGCACGGAGCATCAAAGACCTGGACGCCGCGGCGGAAAAGCTTGTGGCAAAAATTATAGAAATGTCATGAACGGCGTTGATACCATTTTGTTCGATTGGGACGGGACCCTGGTTGATACGGCTCCATTTGCTTTTGAAGCGTTTCAAAAAACCCTTCACGAGTTGGGGATTCCGATTCGGCCGGAGCAGTACGCCGCCGTCTATTCGCCAAATTGGTATGGCATGTACCGCGCCCTCGGTGTGCCGGAGACCCTGTGGCAGAAGGCCGATGAAGGCTGGCTGAAGCATTACGCAAGCGCGGAACCGCAGCTGGTGGCGGAAGGGAAATGCACGTTGAAAGAGCTGCAGGCCCGCGGATACAGCCTCGGCGTAGTTACAAGCGGCAGCAACTCGCGGGTGACACGGGAAATTTCGGGATTTGGATTGGCGGAGATTTTCAAGACCGTGATCTGCAATGAGGATGTGGTGCATAAAAAGCCGCACCCGGAAGGGTTGTATGCGGCGATGCGGCATCTGGGAAAAGAGCCGGCTGTTTGCTGCTACGTCGGAGACAGCCCGGACGACATCGAGATGGGACGGCGCGCCAAGGTGCACACCATCGGCATTCCCGGAAGCTATCCAAATAGTCAAAGAATCAGGGATTCAAATCCGGATTATTGTTTGGAGTCAATAGTGCAGTTGTTGGAGCATTTTTAGACGTCTGCATCGCCCTTACAGGGCGTGCGTTGTGAAAGGTTTGGATTTTCAGTGGGTGAGAGTCC
>CAZLHW010000511.1:0-3102 GCA_964559085.1 uncultured Acidobacteriota bacterium
GTGGAGGTGGAGGGCGTAATGGCCGTGGGGCCGGCCGGGGCCGCTACCGCGCCGGCCGGGGTCCCTGTGGCACCGGACGGGGGCGTGGTGGCGCCGGTCGGCGCGCCGGGTGCCGGCTGTTGGCCGCTCGGCGGCATTATGGGGCTCGCGCTTGCGCGCGTTTTAAGAAATGCCTTGCTGGAGATAGTGCACGAAGAGCATTTTCTGGCGGCTTTGGGCAAAGGCCTGGGCTATCCACAAGCTGTCCTCAGGCACGGACTGCGCAATGTTCTATCTCTCATGGTGACATATCTGGGGATGCGATTTGCCGGTCTTCTGGGTGGCCTTGTGCTGATCGAATCCATGTTTTCTCTGCCCGGCATGGGGAGCTACATCCTGGAGGCAATCTCAAGCCGGGACCTGCCCGTGATCCAGGCATACATTCTTTTTATCGGAAGCGTGGTCCTGGCATGCAACCTCTCCGCAGACTTGCTGGTGCGCCGGCTGGATCCCCGTGTTGCAAAAGAAAGTGTCAGCTGATATGCCTCGGATTGCCTACATTGGCGGAACCATTGTCGTCCTGTTTCTCCTGATGGGACTGGCTGGAGACTCTTTTGCAACCTACGCTCCCGCTTTATCCGATTACAACAGCATATTGGCCCCGCCTTCTGTCCGGCATTGGATGGGAACGGACCATCTCGGCAGAGATCTTTTCAGCCGTTTGATGGCAGGGACTCGAACAACAATCGGACTGGCATTGCTTGTGGCCGCTATCGATACCTTTCTGGCTCTTGCAATAGGAGCGCTCTGCGGGTATCTGGGCGGATGGCTCGACAGGTGCGCGATGCGCATCATCGACGCCTTGCTGGCTCTCCCCGGCTTTCTGCTGGCAATCTGTCTTCTTGGGATTTTCGGCGGCGGCGCACTGCAGCTTGTTCTTTTCCTTGCCTTGACGGGATGGGCGCAATTGTCCCGTATCGTCCGCAATGAAATCTCGGCCGTAAAACATCTTGATTTTATCACCGTCAATACGGCTTTGGGGTATTCCACGGCGCGCAATCTTTTCATGCATGCGCTGCCGGCCGTCATTCCCTCGCTGCTGGTTCTCATGTTGAATTCCCTTGTCGGCGATGTTTTCGCCATTGTGTCCTTGAGTTTTCTTGGCCTGGGTGTATCGCCTCAAACGCCGGAATGGGGCATGGTGCTGTTTGATGCCCGAAGCTTTTTCCTGAACAGCCCGTGGCTCTTTATCTTTCCCTGTGCTCTTATTGCGGCTTTCACTCTCGGGCTGCACCTTCTTGCGGACGGGATCCGGGAATTCCTGGACAGGAAGCGTGTTCTTTTCCCCGTTGAAGAGATACGGATGCTGGCCGGCGTCGCGTCGGCTTGCGGGAGCGACGCCTGATGCCTATTTTTCGCCGGGGCATAATCCTGACCACGGTATTGATGGTTGCGACCGCATGTTCGCACCCGCTCGCTTCTCCCGGCAAGCTGGTGATTGGCGTGGGATCCAGCCTGAATCTTGGAAGCAATAATCCTGTATTCATTCAGCGCAATGCGAATGTTTGGGAAACACTGACGGAATTGGACGAAACACTGACGGCGAAGCCCTGCCTGGCGCAATCGTGGGAAGTCTCATCGGACGGCATGCAATGGACTTTCCGCCTGAAAAAAGGCGTGATCTTTCACAACGGGGATCTGCTCAACAGCCGTCTGGTGGCGGCAAACCTGCTCCGATTGAAAGCTCATCCTGAACTCGATTATTACAGCACTTTTTCCTCGCTCATCTCGGCTGTTCCTGAAGACGAGTGGACAATCAAACTGGCCTTTGCAAGTCCGGCAGTCGATCTTCCCAACAGGCTCGGCCATTATTTCGCAGGCATTTTCAGCCCGCGCGCCTTTGGACCGGACGGCAAACTCAGTCGCCCGATCGGATCCGGGCCCTACATCTATCACCAAAGCAGCGTCGGACAATACGACCGCGTCACTGCGTTTGCTCAGTATCACGGAGGCAAGCCGCACTTCAGCGAAATCGAATTCCGGATCATCCCCGATCCCGCTGTTCGGGTAATGTCGCTGATTCGCGGAGATATCGACATGATTGCCCATCATGGAGGCGTTCCATCGTCCTATGTGGATATGCTGAGGGACAGAAGCGATATTGTTCTTGCGGCGCAGGATGTTGCCATCACGCATTACCTTTTATTTAATTGTTCCCGCCTTCCCTTTTCCGATCCCGCTTCCCGCGATGCGTTCTCACGCGCCCTGGACCGCAAAGAATTATCAGGCCTCATCCTCCATGGATCCGGCATTGCCGCGAGCGACTTTCTTGTTGAAAAAGCCGCCCGATGGAACGGACATCGGTTTTCCCTTCTTCCGGATACGACCGAGGGAATAAGAAAGCAACTGGCCTCATTGGGTAAGGGATCCGCATTAAAGCTCCTTTTAAGCCAGAGCGACGCTTCCTCCTGGGGCTATCGCCATACCGCCGACTATCTATCCGATTACTTTGCCGGATTGGGAGTCTCCATTCGCATTGAGATGCTGGAAAGCGGCGCATGGCAGAAAGCCACTCAGGCCGGCGATTACGATCTTACTCTTTATCCCTTATCCTTGCCGACCGGAATTCCGGACCTGCTGATCCGGAGGCTGGCGTATTCGCAGGGGATGCAGGTGCGAAGCATTGGAAACACCACACACTATGCCTCTGTTCTGCTTGATACTCTGTTCCGGAAAGCCCTCAATGCCCCCAACATAGCCGCGCATGAGGCGGCCTATCATTCACTTCTCGATCTGCTGGCCAAAGAAAAACCCTTTGTACCCCTTTATCATGAACGCTATTACTATGCGTACAGGCAAGGCTTGACGGGAATTCACATAGATCCTTTCCTTAAAATGAATTTGGGCAGGATCCGATTCCCAGGGAAGTGAGGATGAGTCTCCATATTCGCGATCTTGTTGTAGTTTTTACTACTCCCGCGGGAGATGTGCGTGCCATAGACGGGCTCTCCTTGAGCATAAGTTCCGGTGAGCGTGTGGCGCTTGTCGGAGAAAGCGGATGCGGCAAAACCGTGCTGGCCTTGTCGCTTGTAGGGCTCCTGCCCAGGAATGCGCGCGTTACCG
>CAZLHW010000512.1:0-3099 GCA_964559085.1 uncultured Acidobacteriota bacterium
CGCAGGAACCCTTTGGGCGCAAAAGACCCGCGGGATAGACCCTAATTCCCGGACACGCTCCTAAGCTTGACGCGGCGACGCAATGGAAACCGTTGTCTCGAATACCGGCGGCTTCTCGATGTGTTTTTTGACAAGGCACGATTCTGCGGCGCGGATCACGGCTGCGGTGTACTGCTGAGGGAATCCCTCCGGAAGCTGAATGTCCAAAGAAATCCTGCTGACCATTTTGGTTTCGGGGCTGCGCTCCGCTTTCTGAACCAGTCGGATGCCGTCTGTTGGAATGCCGCGCATTTTGCAGAAACCATGAACATAGACGCCTGCGCAGGTGGCAAGAGAAGCAAGAAATAGTTCGAAGGGGGAGGGCGCAGACCCTTCGCCGCCAAAGCCGGCCGGCTGGTCGGTCGCGCCAACAAAAGAGCCAAAATGCGCGTCAACGCGAGCTCCGCCGGGAAAATCAACCAATATCTCCATGTGTTTTAACCTTTCAATTCGCTGTTAATCAGAAAACCTTGAGCACACGGCAAGGCTTAATTCCCCACGCTTCAGCCGCCGCTGGGTGCGCAATCGACCGCGCCTGAGGCTCCGTTCCTTGAAGTTGATGCAAATGTGGACAGTTTCTCCTCGAGATTCCGGCTCTTGCAGTCCGGGCAGGCCGGCTTCGAAACGCCTTCAGCCTTCAGCACCAGGGCTTCAAATTCTTTGCCGCATTCGAGACACGTAAATTCATAAATAGGCATCCGATCCTCCAAAATATGCGCATTTTTAGGCGCTCGGTCGCACCCTATTTTAGCATCTGCAGCCTGAATAGACAGAGCCCACTATAAATAGAAAGTGGGCTCCGGTTTTTGGTTCGCCGGAGCCCCTTATCTGCAGCAGGCTATGTGCGGGAACAACCTCTCAGAGAGATTGTCTATCAGGCAGTGTAGGTGCGGAATTTGATGATAGCTTTTTAACTTTCATATTTTTGGTTTGGTTCCGCGCCTTCCAATCCGGGACGGGAACTTCGTACTGCATAAGTCCCCGTCCCTTCTTACCCCCCTGCATTGACCGTCTGATCTGGTCTTTCCTCATCCGGTCAACGTTTGCTTTATTCGTTCGGATTAAAAGATCGGCTCTGCGCGGATGCAATCGGCTGAACTACGCAAAGCCTCGTAGGCAGAACTACTCATCTAAGATCTGCTGGAATTCCTGAAGGGAGAAAATCAGAAAACGCGGAGTGCGCTCTGTTGCAGCCAGCCGCTCCAGCCGTTCGGGAGGCTGATCTGATACCAGCCGCGACTGGATTCATGCACGCGCACTTTGGTCCCCTCATGGAGGGTGAATACGGCGATATTCTCATTTCCCGGACCGCTGCGGACATCAATCTTTTGCGCCACGACGATTCCCTTTTTCTGGAAGTCGTGTTGATAAATCCTCCATGCGAGAGAACAGGCAAAGACGGCAAATAGAGCGCCGATTCCGATGCAGCCCAGAAGTGCACGATACGCGCTTCGCGGATTTTTCAAAAGCAGATACAGTGAGAACAGAATATTGGCCGCCACAAAAAGCGACAGCACCAAACCTGCGGCCCGGGGAATGGCAAGAAAGCCGGAAATGCCGCTCAGTGCGCGCATCGGAAGCGGATCGTCGGGTGCTTCAATCCGATCCACGATGAGCAGATTCGCGAGTTCGAGGTTTTCGCGGATTTCACGGTCAGCAGGGAGGCGCTCCCTGGCTTTCTCCCAATAGTACACGGCATCTCCAAGGCGCTTCTGCTTGAAACAGGCGTTCCCGAGGTTGTAATAGAGAGTGCCGCTGTCATAGCCCAAGTTTAAAACCTGAAGGTATAAGCGCTCCGCAGATGCAAAATTGCCCGCCTGGTATTCCGAATTGGCTTTGTCAAAGAGTCCGCCCGCATCCATGGACGCGGCTGCCTGAAGATTCCATGCAGAAAGGAAAAGAGCCGAAAAGAGAAGCATTACATGTGCGGAACCGGATTCTTTGCGCAGGCTTTCCAAGGCATCGATGTTTTTTCGGATGCGCGTCAGCAGCGTTTGTATCCCGTCGGCCGAGGCGGAGGCGCTCACAAACCGGCCGAAATCGCATTCCTGCAGACAAGCCCGGGTTTCTTCCAGAACCTGTTGTGGTACCGATTTTTCCGATAAAGCCTGCTCCAAGCGGTCTCCGGTCAATTCAATTTCGGTCAGGCCGAATCTTTCTGTCAAATACCCTGAAAGTGCGGCGGCGGCTTCGTCATAGAAGTAGCGTGCGTTTGTTCCCCCTTTTTTTTCTGCCGCCTTTAAGCGGTTCAATGCACGGCGACGCGCGCGGCGCATGCGCAGAAAGGCGGCTTCTTCTTGCCGGCCGCACCGTTTCCTCTGGTAAAGAAGGACGCCGGCGTTGAACACAACGGGGATGCCCGCGATCAGGTAGAACCAGAGGCTTTCATAGAAAGGCTTTTTCTGTTTGTCGAGGTCGCCGGCTGACAGCTTGATGAAATGGATGTCGCTGCCGCGCCGAACCAGATTTTGTTTGTCGCTTCCCGGAAGAAGGGCAATCGAAGCGGCGCTGTCCGTTCCTCGTATTACGTGGAGGTTCAGCGGCCGCGTCTGGAGGGTTTCATATTTTCCAAGCTCCGCGTTAAAGAAAGAAAAGGATAGCGAAGGAATGGTGTGATCTCCGGGAGTCTTTGGCACGATCACATATTCCCAGACCTTATCCCCGCCCATCCGGCCCTCTGAAAGTATGCGTATGTTGTCGACGCGCTTTGAGGAATATAGTGTGAATTCCGGAAACGCCGGTATGGAGATATCCGGAATCATCTTCAGATTGCCCTTTCCCGCCAGCTTGATTTTCAGTGCGACCGCTTCGCCGGTTGCGGCCTGCGTCTTGTCGATGCCGGCGGTCAAAGTAAAAGAGCCGACGGCGTTTCGGAAGTCCGCCGGACGCCCGGCTTCGGGCAGAGGCTTTACATCAAGAAAAATTTCATCCGTCTTGCGGTAGAGCGTTTCGGTTCTGCCGAAAATCCCGAATAAATCTCCGCCTGTGGCGGCGGAAATGGCAAACGTGCTCGAAGGGATTTTCAACTTTCCTTTTGCCGCCGCAAAAAGGGCCTGTTTT
>CAZLHW010000513.1:0-3085 GCA_964559085.1 uncultured Acidobacteriota bacterium
ATATGGATGAACCACAACATGTGGGGGGTACCCACTCAAAACCCGGAAGCGCCAAAAATAGATATTCGCAAATAATAACCTGCGGAGCGGCGCTGCCGATATGGTTGTTAGCTATATAGAGCAAGTTGGGCAGCACAGGTATGGCCGAACCCAAAGAGTGTTCGTGGAAGACGTTTGTGGCTCGCCAACCCATTTTGGATGGGCGCAAGAATATTTTTGCCTACGAGCTGCTGTTTCGATCCAGTCTTGACAACTTCTTCCAATCGGATTTGCCGGATCAGGCATCCTCCAGTGTGCTTGTTTCCAGTCTTTTTCTTATCGGGATGCAGTCCATTACCGAGGGCCGCCGCGCCTTCATCAATTTCACGCAAAACCTGATCACCCGAGACTATGCCACATTTCTTCCGCCGGATCAGGCTGTTATTGAAATCCTGGAAGATGTGCAACCGGACTCTTGCGTCATCGAAGCCTGCAAAAGTTTAAAGCAAAAAGGCTATGTCCTTGCTCTCGATGATTATCCTCTGGACGACCGCATGGCGCCTCTTCTCCCCTTTGTGGATATTGTCAAAGTGGATTGGCTCAGCACTCCGCCCGATGCCTGCCGCCGGCTGGCGGCGGACCTTGTTCCCAAGGGCATTAGACTGCTGGCAGAAAAGGTGGAGACGCACGAGCAGTATCGCATGGCTCTCGGCATGGGATACAGCTACTTTCAGGGATTTTTTTTCTGCGAGCCCGAAGTTCTGACCGGACATGATATCCCGGCGCTCCAGACAAACTGCATGCTGCTTCTGCGGGAGGTCAATTGCGAGGATCCCAACCTGATGGCGATTGAACGGATTCTGATGCAGGAGCCGTCGCTCTGTTATAAGCTCCTTCGATACCTCAATTCCGCAATTTTCTATTTCCGGGGCAATATCCGGTCAGTCCGGCATGCGCTTTCCTTGCTGGGGCTGGAATCCATCCGCAAATGGGTGTCGCTTGTGACCCTTGCGGGTATGGGGGAGAAGAAGCCCGAGGCGCTGGTCACGACCTCGGTGATTCGGGGAAAATTCAGCGAAACAATCGGGAATGCATGCGGGCAGGGCCATAACGGCACGGAACTTTTTCTGATGGGGCTTTTTTCTTTGATCGATGCCATTCTGGATAAACCGATGGAGAAGCTCCTGAATTCCTTGCCTATTTCCAAGGAAATCAGAGAAACACTGCTGGGAAATCCAAGCTGCTTCCAGCCCGTGTACGAGCTTGTCTGCGCTTACGAAAGAAGCAACTGGGATCGGGTCGCGGTTCTTGCCAATGCGTTGCATATGACGGAATCGGCTGTCGCGCAGGCCTATTTCGATGCAGTCGCCTGGGCTCAGGAGCTCACCCATGCATGTCGAATTGAGGCGTGATTCGTTACAGCGGCGGCGCCTCGCGTTCCTTGCGGGTTTGTTGTCGGCGCCCATAGACCGCTAAAGCGCCGATGGGCGCACGGAGATGCTTGCTTCAGGCATAGGGTTGGAATGGGGTTTCGAGCACACCCCGGGAGAGTGACAGCCCTAAAGGCTGAGGTCCAATCATTGCAGCCGATCGGACATCAACTCCGGCCGGCCGAGAAGATAACCCTGGCCATATTCGATGCCGATTGCTTTTAGGGCCCTCAATTCTTCCGGCGATTCGATCCCTTCCGCAATCACCCTGGCGCCGATGCTGCGGCCTACGGAACAAATCCCCTTCAGGATATCGCGGTTGATGGTGCTTGCGTGCACGCCGCTGACCAGCGCCATGTCTAGTTTGAGGTAGCTCGGTTTGAGTTTGGCTATGGTTTCCAGCCCGGAATGCCCGGATCCCACATCATCCACGGCGAAAGACATCCCCAAATCGGTAAAATAGCTCATGGCATCCTGGAACAGACTCAGGTTGTCTATCACCAGCTTTTCGGTGATTTCAATAACGATGCGATCCGGAGTAAGGCCCGACTGGTCCAGCAAACGTATAAGGCTTTTCCCTTGGAATTCAGGATCGCGAATTGTGGCGGGCAGCGTATTGACAAATACTTTTGCGGTTTGCGGGAGCTTCCGGGAAAACCGCAGGCCCCGGGTTCTGCAGATGCGGTCGAGTTCCACAAGGAGATGGTGCTTGATGGCGGAATCGAACAACGTGTCGGCTGACTGGAAAGCGCTGCCCGCATTGCCGCGCGAAAGCGCTTCATAGCCGATGGGCCTTTCGTTGCGCAGATCCACGATCGGCTGGTACAGAGTGAGGATATCTTCATTGAGAATAAGTTCCTTCAGCTTCTGCAGGTTTTCCATCTCAGCTGAGCGGTGCTCCCATGCCGCACGTTCGAGCGCTTCACGTATGGTGCGCAGGATGATGTGCCTCGGATCCATGAGCGGGTTGTGAATGCCTACGGCGAAGCCGATGGCAATGCGGGGAGGGACTTTCAGATAGGGAAGAGACGTTCGCAAAAGCTTGGGCACCAGAACATTCATAAGACGAGTGCGCAGGGACTCAAGGCTTTTGTGCCGGCTGCCTTCGCTCAATCGCCGGGGGCTCAGGAAAAACAGGATGCGCAGGCCTCCAGGCTCTTCAAGCGCCATGATGTCCTCTTTCCGATAGTCTTTGCCCGACTGCTCGATGAGCAGCGAAAAAATCTGCTGACGCACAATCGCATAGGTGTGCAGTCCGTATTGTTCTTCGATAATGCTGAAGGGCGAAATATCCAGAAGCAGCATGGATATGCTCCCGTTTCGAATCAGTTCTTCCGTGAGGGTTGGAAGATGTTCATGATAGGTGCGGATCATGTCGGCCATTGTGCGTCTGTATCCTTCCAATAACGGGAGCCATCACCGGACTATTGCTTGCAGAGCAGTACAGAATATGTCAATCGGCGGCGAAAGCAAATATCTATTTTGTAGCCGGAGGAAGTGAGCCGCGAAACAAATTGCAAGAAATTTCGGCAAGTCCGGCAAACGTCCTCGCGGCCGCATCGCGGCGGCTTCTCCATCCCGGCGGGGATTTTGTCCGCGCCTGTAAAAATATCCGGCAGGGGGGTGCGAAGATTCTTCGATATTGTGTGGATTTGTTTTGACTAAAGGAAGCTTCT
>CAZLHW010000514.1:0-3044 GCA_964559085.1 uncultured Acidobacteriota bacterium
CTCCACCGTTCCTTGCACGTCAATGTCGTATTGTGTGAAGCATATTTTTGGAGCTCCCTTCGACCAGGTTTCCTCGGTAATATAGTGGCCGAACTTCTGGGGTTCGAGATTGGAGGCCACCAGAAGCTGCAGCGGGCAGATCTCCTGATACAAGCGGACGTGGGGGATGGGAGATGGCGCTGGAAGTTCGGATTTCTCCAGACCCAGAACGGCTCCGTCGGTTGTGACAAGAAACAGCTTCTGGAGTGCCGCAAAGTCCATATGTTCCAGCACGCGGTAGGATTTTACAAATTTGGGCCGCTTCGGCCGGCCGGGAATGCCCGATTCAGTCCGGTTCAGGGATTCGTCGATGGGAAAGTATTCATGGCGAAAGCCGGTATCCACTTCAGCAAAAATCACCTTGCCCGTAAAATGCCTGGGACTGCCAATCGAATAATGTTTGCCGAATTCTTCCGGAGTGAGCTGAGAAGCAATCAGAGCTTCGTTGGGGTAAAGCACCAGGTATAGGTGTTTCTGAAAATCAGACATACGTTCCTCCTCTGCATCGGAATCGCCCGCGCCCAAAAATCCGCAATCAATCTGATTTGCATCTTTCCTTTCGCCTTCTGCGCTTCCGGCGGTAATGCAAGAACTGCAGCCGTCGGACTTATACGGATTGTAACATGCGAAAAGATCCGGGGAATAGGCCCATATTTAAAGGACAATGATGGAAATCCTATCCCGGTTCACAATAAGATAGGGGGCGCTTTGAATCAACGCATATTCGGGCCCCGCACCGGGCAAGAACTCCTGGAAGCGGGGGTTCTCCAGGATTATGAAATCATGCCGGCGCCCCGCGTCGGAATTTAGCGCGTGCTTCCGCACCAGACCCCGAAGAGACGGCCTGCCTTTCGAATCAAGGTGAAGGTGAACGGCAACGGCTGCTCTGTCCCGCCCCCCAAGCGCCTTCAACCCCTCGTCTCCGCTTTCCTCCATTTCATAAGCGAAAAGAATATCGCTGATGCGAACCATGAGAAGACCGGTTTGAACGCGGTCGCCGCTATCGTGTTGAATTAGAGCGGCTTCCTCCGCTTCCAGAAAACTTTTGCGATGGCTGTTGAGAAACGTGGAAAGCCTCTGTCCTCCCGTGTGAACATGCCCCCTCACCAGATATCTGTCCGTGAGAAGGATGTCTTTGAGATAGCGCATGCGGACTCCTTTATAAAAATCCACGCTGATAATAAAGTGCAGCCACGGGGCGAATCCATGGCTTTTTTCGAGGAAACGCTCTCCAGCTCCCTGCCTCAATAAATAAATGAAATCATTAGTACAGTAGAGCAAGGCAGGCCACCGATATGAATAAGGCGTGGAATTGTTTGAAGCAGGAGGCGCGCAAGCCGGGCTGTCGTAAAGCAGAGGATTCAATATGTTTGGAGATCGGGATCCGATGGAATGCAGAATCGCCGAATTGGAGGCTGAGAATGCAAGCCTGAAAAGGGATTTGCAGCACAGCGAAAACCTTTTCAACAAGATATTTCACGCATCCTCGAATGTGATGGCGATTCACACTATCAAGGAAGGGCGATTTATCGATCTCAATGAGGCCTGCGCCCGGCTGGGAGGCTTTAAAAGAGAAGAGCTGATCGGCCGCAAGATGGAAGAGTGGAACCTGATCGAGGATGACACTCTCAAGGAAAAAGTGGAACAGAAGCTGCGCGAAGAGGGCCGTGTCAGCAACCTCGAGTCCAAAATCCGCACGAAAGACGGAAAGATCCGCACTGTCCTGTTTTCTGCGGATCCCGTCACTATCAACAATGAACCTTGCCTGCTGGCTGTTTCTGTCGATATCACAGAGCGGGAAGAGGAAGCGGGCGCTCTAAGGCGGTCCGAAGAAAAATATCGGACGTTGGTTGAAAACTCCCTGCAAGGCGTCACGATCCTCCAAGATGAGCGCATTGTTTTCTGCAACAACACGTACGCGGCTATGACCGGATATTCCGTTGAGGAAATCCTCCGCCTCTCGCCGGAACAGATGGCGTCTCTGGTGCACCCGGACGACCGCGCGGCAATTGCCGACCGCTTTCGGGCCCTGCTGGAGGGCGCACCGATCGATCCCCGCTTTGAGTTCAGGGGTTTCAAACGCGACGGCTCCATCATCTGGGTGGAAGCCTACGCAAGCAATATCGAATACAACGGGAAGCGCGCCATCCAATCGGTGTACATGGACATTACGGAGCGGAAGAATGCCGAAAACGCGCTTCGGGAAAGCGAGGAGCGGTTCCGGCTTATTGCAGAGACGATTGATGAAATTTTCTGGATTGTGGATCTAGACGAAACGGGCGCCATCTATTTGAGCCCGGCCTATGACCGCATCTGGGGATACCCGCGGGAACGTGTTGTAAACAATTCGGATCCCTTCATGATGGAGATGGTTCATCCCGACGACCGGGAATTTGTGAGCGCCAACCGAAAGAAGCTTATGGAGGGATTGCCGGTCAGTTATGAATATCGAATCATTCGTCCTGACGGATCCATTCGCAACATCTGGGATCGCGCCTATCCCATTTTCAACAGAGAAGGCCGCATTACGCGACTTGTCGGCGTCGGGCAGGATGTGACGGAACGACGCAGCGCCGAGGAAGCGCTCAAAGAATCAAAGGAATACCTGAATCAGATCATCAACTGCATTGGGGATCCCATATTTGTCAAAGACCGCGAACACAGGCTTACGCTGGTGAACGATGCGCTGTGCGCCTTCACGTCGATGAAACGGGAGGCGTTGCTCGGAACCACGGGTATGCCTCCATCTCTTGCCAAGTCGCTCTGGGACCAGGAGGAATCGGTCTTTGAGACCGGCAGGGAATTGCTGACCGAGGATGTGTTCGAGGATGCAAAGGGTAACCCGGTGACCGTGCTGACGAAAAAGACGCTGCTTGGCGACAAAAAAGGGAACAAGCAGATTGTCGGCGTGATGCGGGATATCACCGAATATAAGCGTCTGGAATCGCAGTTTCTGCAATCGCAGAAGATGGAGGCGGGCGGGGGATTGGCCGGAGGAGTGGCGC
>CAZLHW010000515.1:0-3041 GCA_964559085.1 uncultured Acidobacteriota bacterium
GCGAGTCTGGAGTGGGAGATTGATCAGCTGGCGCAGCGGCTCGACACGACGCGGCCGGTCGTCCAGTTTCACTGGGGCGGCGGCACGCCGACCTACCTCAGCGCCCCTCAGCTGGAACATCTTTTTCTATTTACAAAAGAGCGGTTTCGCTTTGCGCCGGATGCGGAAATCGGCATCGAGATCGATCCGCGCGTAACCCGGGAAGACCAGCTGACGACGCTGCGGCGGCTGGGATTCAACCGGATTTCCATGGGCATTCAGGATTTCAACCCGGAGGTGCAGCAAATAGTCCGCAGGATCCAGCCTTACGAGAGGACCAAAGACCTTTTCGAACTGTGCCGAGAGCTCGATTTCGAATCGATCAATATCGACCTGATCTACGGGCTTCCAAAGCAGACGCCTGAAAGTTTCCGGGACTCCGTGGATAAGGTGATCGGGATGAAGCCGGACCGCGTCGCCATGTTCAGTTACGCGCATGTACCGTGGCTAAAAAAGCAGCAGGGAGCCATCGCGAAGTATATCCCGCAGGGAATGGACAAGTTTCAGATCTTTCGCACCGGAATTGAGCGTTTCACCGCCGCGGGCTATGTCTATATCGGGATGGATCACTTCGCCCGCCCCGACGATGAGCTGTGCGCCGCGCAGAGCAACAGAACCCTGCATCGGAACTTTCAGGGCTACACCACCAAGGCCGGCGCCGACCTGTTCGGGCTCGGCGTCAGCTCCATCAGCGGGATTGACAGGATCTACCCCCAGAACCAGAGAAACATCAAAGACTACTATGCCGCCGTCGAACGGAAAGAACTTCCCGTCATGCGCGGCATGAAGCTCTCGGAGGACGATGTGATCCGAAGATCCGTCATCAGCCGGCTGCTCTGCCACTGCACGCTGCGGAAGAATGAGGTCGAATCGGACTTCGGCATACGCTTCGATGATTATTTTGCCGCGGAACTCGCAAGACTGGAGCCGCTGCGCGCCGACGGACTCGTCATCCTGAGCGCCGACAGCATTTCCGTAACGCACCTCGGGCGCATTTTCATTCGCAACGTAGGCATGGTATTCGACAAGTATCTGCAGAAGCCGAAAGACAAGCCCGTTTTCTCTAAAACGCTTTAAGAACAAACCCGGAGCCCGAATGAAAAGAGGCGTGCTGCTTTTCAACCTGGGAGGGCCGGAAACACTGCAGGATGTCCGGCCGTTCCTGTACAACCTTTTTTCGGATCCGGACATTATTCATATTAAAAGCGATCTGCTGCGTAAATCGCTCGCATGGATGATTGCCTTGCTCCGACAGGGCAAATCGCGGAACCTGTATCGCCAGATAGGCGGAGGTTCGCCCCTGCGCAAAATCACCGAAGCCCAGGCGGCCGCGCTGGAAAGCGTGTTAAGTTCCAGAAACATGGAGACAACGGTTTATGTCGGCATGCGCTGCTGGAAGCCCACCATCGACGAAGCCGTAGGTCGGATCCTGAAGGATCAGGTTACGCATCTCGTTCTTCTTCCGCTGTACCCGCAGTACTCCATGACGACAACGGGATCGTGCCTCAAATATTTCAAGGCTCTGGAGAACAGGCTGGGGCTTTCATCGAAAATGAAAATTTCGGCGATCGAATCATGGTTTGATGAGCCTCTTTATGTCGAATCGATGGCGGAGCTGATTGAGGATGCGCTGAAGGCATTTCCGGCCAGAGAAAGCGGGAAGGTGCACCTGCTGTACAGCGCCCATTCCATTCCGGCGAGCTATGTGGAGAAGGGCGATAGTTTTCTGGAGCAGACGGAGCGTTCGGTTGCGCTGATCAATGCGCGCCTGGGCAACCGACTTCCATCACGGCTCGCGTTTCAGAGCAAGGTCGGCCCGGTGAAATGGCTCGGGCCCTCCACCGAGGAAGTTTTGGCGGATATTGGGTGCAATGGCGGAAGCAGCGTTTTGGCTGTTCCCATCAGCTTTGTTTCCGATCACATTGAGACGCTGCAGGAGATCGATATCCAGTACAGACTTCTGGCCGCGCGGCTGGGGATCAGGGAATTCCGCCGGGCGGCGGCTCCAAATCTGCATTCCAAATTCATCGACTCGCTCGCAGCGCTCACTATGCGCGCATTTCAGTGACCGAATCCATATAGGATAAACGCCGCTAACGCGACAGCGCCGAGCGCAAACAGCTTCATGTGTCGGAACACAAGGGGCATTGCCCTGGAACCGAATTTCCGGTGCCATTGCCATGGCATCAGCAGGAGCCCCAACGTGGTGACGACGATGAGCCAGCCGAACAGGCGGAACAACTCCGGGGGCCGCATGGAACTCGCAAGATTGACAATGGCTATACCCACAGCCAGGCGCAATCCCTGCTCGGTGTAGTGGGCCCGGGCCGAACTTGCAAAGGCCCTGAGAAAGCGCTCGGCGCGCGATGGCATGGTCACAATCAGTGCAGCCAAACCGATCAGAAACAGGCAGAAGCCGGCAACCACAATGCCGGAGAGGAAGTCCACGAATTCAACCGATCGCATGCGTCCTGCCTCCAATCCGGATCTGCGCAACGCCTGCTCTCAGCAGCAGCGCCGCCTTATTTACCGGCCTGCTTAAGCGGGTAGTTGGGCGTTCTCGACCATTCATCCATGCAGAGCGGCGAAGCATCGGCTAAGTGCTCTGATTTTCGCGCTATTTTCTATGCTGCTGTCCTAAGTGTCACACGCATTCCAGCTTTTGTCGCAAGAATAATCAGCATTTCGAGACTGAATTTTTCCCACTTGCCTCTTGTAAGATCGGAGATTCTCGACTGGCTCACACCAAGCCTTTCGGCAGCTTTTGATTGGGTAAGCTTTCTGGCTTTGATGTACTTGCGGAGATTTGCCATGAGATCCGCGCGCATTTGCAGGATAGCAGCTTCATCTGGCGAATAGCCAAGATCAACAAAGACGTTTCCAGATGACTTGATGGCAGGTTCGCTCATCATTTGCCTCCAATCTCCTTGAATCGTTTACGAGCCAGTTCGATGTCCAACCTTTACGACCACCACGAGAACCTCTATATCATTGATTTCATA
>CAZLHW010000516.1:0-3035 GCA_964559085.1 uncultured Acidobacteriota bacterium
AACCGTTCGGCGTTCTGCCCGGTCCAGTTTAAAGAGTCATGGTCGAAGAAACCAAACGCGAATGCTATGCCGCGTTCTCGGTCCACAGCTACACACCGGCGATCCCGGACCCTCGTTATAAAGCCCATAAGCCCGGATTCAAACTGTTCCTTGCAGCCCCAATGAGAGGAATACACGGTTGACGTTTTGGGATCCGGTCTTTTCTGGCCTGCCGGGACGGGTACGTTGGTAGCCGGCGTGCCGTTTTCGACACGGTGGCAGTCGTCCGTAAACGGATAATAACCTTTCCCGTGATCATTCTTCTGCAATCCGGAAAAGTAATAATTTGCGGTCTCGATCAACGCTTCACGGGAAAGCCGTTCCGATTCCGGAATCGTTTCACGAAAAATTTCATGAGGCTTTCCCATCTTTTCAACGCTGGCGCCCACAGAGAGTTTGCCCGTCATGCCCATCGTATCGCTGCTGGGACGAAGGACGAGCTGTTCCGCTTCTGTGATCAAGCCATCCGCTATTTTCAGCCGAATGGCGACAGCCACGAGCGGGACTTCACCCTGCTTGTTGGCGGCGCCTTCACGGGCTGTTCCCAGAAAAGCGACCTGTTGGGTTTCAACGTCGGGAACATAGAATTTATAGTTTCCCTTTCCCGACATGCCGTACCAGAGCCCCTCATGCCCCAATGGGAGCCGCACTCCGTTTTCGGTAAATTTGCAATCTCTTGAAAAAAGTTCAAGGCTTGGATCATGCTTGAGCATGGCATCCATGTATCTGTCGACATAATTTTCCAGACAGGCACGGTCGCAGGATTTGCCCTTCTCTTGAGCCTGCGCGAGGCAGGACAACAATACTGCAATGATTACAACTGCCAGAATTCTAGTTCGCATCGATACTCCTCTTTTTAATTACAGCCTGAATAGTTATTTGCCTTCCCATGAGGGATCTTGATAGACGATTTTCCCGCCCACCATCGTTATCAAGGCTTTTGTTTTTCCGATCTGATTCGGCGCAATTTTGAACAGGTCCTGCGAAAGGACGATCACGTCTGCTAGCTTTCCCGCTTCGATAGATCCCTCTGTTTTTTCACGTCTCGCGGCAAAGGCACATCCCATCGTGTATCCTTGAATCGCCTCCTCAAGCGTGAGACGTTGCTTCGGGATCCAACCTCCCGCGGGGGTTCCTTCCTCGGTCTGGCGTGTTAATAGCATCTGCACGGCCGGCCAGGGATTGAGCGGCACCACTGTCCTGTCGCTGCCAAAGCTCAGTACGGCTCCGCCGGACAGGATATCCCGCCAGGGCCACGCCCGTTGAGCACGCTCGGAGCCCACGTTCCCTGCCCAGACGTTTAAATTGTTTTCGTTCGGAGTTGTATGCAACGGCTGCATGCTGGCGACTACGCCAAGTTTTCCGAATCGCGGGATGTCCTCGGCGCTCGGATCCTCAATGTGTTCGATTTTGTCCCTGGCATCCGTGCGGCCGTTGGCCTTATTGGCAGCCTCGTAGGCATCGAGCGCCAGGCGGATGGCCCGATCGCCGATGGCATGGGTGAATATCTGGAATCCAAGGCGGTCCAGCTGCATCACGGCCTCCTTGTATTCTTCAGGACTAAAATTGAGGAAGCCGCTATTGCCCGGATCGTTTGCGTACGGTTCCAGCATCGCAGCGGTGCGCGCCTCAATCACACCATCCAGCAGGAATTTTACCGGAGCAAGATCAATCCAATCGTCGGAATACTTTTTTCGATTTTCTTCCAGAATACGAATCATATCCGGAGTTATGGGAGGCGAAACAAACCGTGCCATGTAAAGGCGGGCCGTCAAATCCCCCTTCTGCCGGATCTCATCGAACAAGTCCACACGCTCCGCATCCCCACCGGCGCTGATCAAGCGGGTAATCCCCAGAGAACTGGCGTAATGGATAGCTTTCGTCAGCCGATCCCGTTCTTCTTCGCGCGTCGGCTTCGGAGCACTTTTCATCACCAGTGATCCGGCGGCTTCTTTCAAAAAGCCGGTCGGTTCGCCAGTTGCCGGATCGCGCACGATAATTCCGTTCGGCGGATCGGGAGTCTTTCGGGTGATTCCTGCAATTTGAAGCGCCTTGCTGTTGGCAAGAGAACTATGTCCGTCGTAGGCCGCCAGATACACGGGACGGTCGGAGACGACTTCGTCAATGAACTTCTTGTCTGGCGCGCCGTTTTTTCCGAAAACGCTGTAGTACCACCCCATACCCTGGATCCATTTCTTATCCGGGTGCGCGGCGGCATAATCCTTTATCATCTTCTGGAAATCATCGACGGTCTTCGCATCATTTAAAGCGATTTGTTCAAGCGCGGCCGCGCCCGCCATGATGTGGACATGAGCGTCCATAAATCCTGGCAGTACCATGTGTTCTTTTGCATCGATAACGTTTGTCGAAGGGCCTTGATACGCGGCTATCGTTTTATCAGAGCCCACGGCAACGATGTTCCCTTCCCGAACCGCCATGGCCTGCGCCCAGGGTTCTTTTGGATTTCCCGTATAGATTTTCGCGTGGATCAGCACCAGATCCGCAGGAACAACCGTCTGGCGACTGCATCCCGATACCCCAAAAACGGCGATAACAAGCAAGAAAAACGTAAGCCAACGCTTTTTCATGTTATCCATTCTCTTTCGTCGGATTGCGAACTCGCAGCTCAATTTCCCTCACCACCTGTAAAACACGGCCGCTCTGCTCCCCCTGTTATTTTGCCGTCCTGCGGTCGTGCCGGATTCTGCGGCTTTTAACCGAAGAGCTATTGGCAGCATGCAACCCATAAAGAATGATTCGCGTGAAGCCGGCCGCCATCCGATCTTCTGAAATGGCGAGGTTGTCCATACCAAATAGAATTTTGGCCAGCCCATAATAGCTTGGGATGCTGACGATCGCGTGCGCCGCCAGCCGCGGATCACACTCCGAAAAGGCCCCCCCGTTTCTGCCTGTTTTTGATGTAGTTGCAAAGGAATCTGTGCAGAGGCAGAAGGCGTTGGGCGTCTTCTGTCCGACGGGATTGACTGTGCCCGACG
>CAZLHW010000517.1:0-3035 GCA_964559085.1 uncultured Acidobacteriota bacterium
TTGCCGCCGTCCGCTTAAATCATTATTGAGTTCCCGCATGGAAGCCGTTAGATTAGACCGCGCCATGTTTTCCATTGTCATTCCCTGCTATAACAGACTTACACAGCTCGCGCGAGTACTGGCCGGATTCTGCGCGCAGGGCAGAGACGAGACTTTCGAACTTATCCTTGTCGATAACAATGGATTCGAAGGCGATATCAATGCGCTGTATCTGCGTTACGTAGACAGACTCCCATTGACTCTGCTGCGGCGGCCGAAATTGCCCCACCCGCGGGCGACTTCCAGCGCAAGGAACATAGGGCTGGCGATTGCCCGCTACGATTGGATCATCAATATCGACTCTGACTGCATTCCGCCGCCCGATTACGTTGGACGCATCCGCAGCGCCCTCGAACAATCTGCGCACGAAAATCTTCTGATCGTTGGTTTGCGGCGGGTTGTCTGCGGGGAGGGCATTTCCGAAGAGGCCCTGCAGCGTGGCGCCTGCAATTTTGGCGATCTGCCCCATGTCGCCAGCCCGTCCAACTACGGTCTCACGCTGGATCGCCGCCATCCGGAGATTGAATCTCTGGCCGGGAGTCCGCACCCCTGGGCCTATATGCACTCCGGCAACATGGTATATCGCCGTGACAAAGCCAGGGAAATAGGCGGTTATGACGAGGCCTATGATGGATTCTGGGGCTACGAGGACATTGATTTCGCCTACAGGCTTATCACGTCCACCGGAGCGAGGCCTCTCTATCTTGCCGGCATTGAGTGCTGCCATCAGGACTCCGCGATGGCCGAAGATGCGATGGGGGCTGACAGCGAAGGCCGTTTCAACAAGTCCGACAATCCGAACTGGGCCCGTGTCTGCAGCCGCATTCCCGGCTTGGAACAGTTTAAGCAGGATCAATATCGCAAAATCAGCGCAGGCATAAAGTTGTGAGTATTGGGGCCACCCGCTGTTCTTCCCGTATCTACATTGCAGCCGCCTGGTGCACCGCCCGCATTCTTGCGGCGCCGGAAGTGCAGTCTGTTTTTATCCGGCGCAGCGTTGTGACCGGCGACGCCGTTTTTCCGCTGAGCGATCTTGACCTTGGACTCGTTATCCGGAACGCAAACGGCGCCGCCATGGCCGCTCTCTATCGGCGAATGCGGATTGCCAAAGCGCTTTTCCCGCGCCTTGGTGAGGTCCAGGCAACCACTCAGGAGGAGCTGAACGATATGGCGGAGAGCGATCCGTATCGCGCGTCTCTGGACCGCCGTTCAGTTATGCCCGTCTATGGCGAACGGCCGACTATCCCTCAGTATCGCCTAACCCCCATGGCCGTTGCCCGCCGGTTGGTGTTCTGGCTGGATCCCTATGTGCCTCGCGCGGTGCGACAGCGGCGGCGCCGCGATCAGATAAAATTCCTGCTGGAAATGTGGAATGCATGGAAGGTGCTCCAGGGAGAATGGCCGATGCCGCAGTTGTCGCGGCGGGCGGTTATGGAATCCTGGAAACAGTGCGGTTTGGAGGACGGAGCGCCGCACTTTGCGCAATGCTGCCGGCTGGCTGAGCAGGCGCTTGCCTGGATGGGTCTCGACGCCCCGACAATCGATTGCCCTGTTGTCCTGCGCACACAGCCCCGGACCGTTTTGTTGCCCCGGGCGGATTCGGCGTGGACAGCAGAGGCGCTGCAGCCGAACGTGCGCGTATTCACGCCGGCTGCGTTCGCTTTGTTTATGGAAACGCAGAATCCGATCCTGTGGTTTGAAGCGCGGGAGCAATTGGAAAACCTCGGATTTGCCACGCCTGCACGTAGTGCCTGGATTGCGGCCTGTCTGCGTTTGGCCGGCGGGGAGCGATTGCGCCGGCCGGGCTTCACCGAACCGGGCCCCGGCCGGCACGCGCAGCGCCTCGCCCGCCTTCGTGCCGTAATCGCGTGGCTTGAAGACGGGCAGCACGCAAATGCTCTGTCGATACCCGAGACGAAAGCGGCGCCGACGGTGTCTGCATACTATCGGGAACAATTTGACGGGCTATCTGAGGAAGCGGCATTGTTGCGGCAGCGCGTGCGGTCGCTTGCCCCGGCAGCCATGGACAGAAGCCGTTGACTGGATAGAAGAGTTGCGGGCTCTTCCGGACGGGAAGGCCTGTTAATAGAGAACTCCGGGCGCAACCGGAGTGTATTCAAGATTTTTGCCCTTTCCGGTTGCGTTCCGCGGATTATGCGAGGTGGAAGGCGTCGTGAATGGCCTGAACGGCGCTGCGTACCTCCGCCTGGTTTACGACCAGCGAAATGTTGAGTTCGGATGAGCCTTGTGCGATCGCGACGATATTGACTCCGGTTTCGGCGACTGCAGAAAAAGTTTTCCCCGCAATGCCGGGCATGCCGCGCATGCCTTCGCCGACAACGGCTATAATGGACACTCCGTCTTGCCGCTTGATGTCGTCGACGGCTTTCCGCGCAATCTCCAATGCGAATTCTTCGCGCAATTCCTTTACTGCTTTCCCGGAATCCTTTTCGGGTATCACGACACAAACGTTATGCTCCGAGGATGCCTGGGAAATCATCATGACGTTTACGTGGACACGCGCGAGTGAGGAAAAAATTCGGGCGGAAATTCCCGGGACACCCATCATCCCGCTCCCTTCAACGGCAATCAGGCTCAGATTGTCGATCGAGGTGACGTTCTTAACGACCCGATTGGTTGAGTTCGCTGCGCTGGAAATAAGGGTGCCCGGATGCGAGGGATTGAAGGTGTTTTTAATACGAATTGGGATGTTTTTTTCGATGGCGGGCAGCATGGTTTTCGGATGGATCACCTTGGCGCCGAAATAGGACATTTCGGCCGCTTCCCGGTAGGATATTTCGGGCAACACTTTAGCCCCGGAGACATATCGCGGGTCCGCGGTCATCACACCATCCACATCGGTCCAGATCCAGATTTCCTCGCATCCCATCGCCGCGCCCACGATGGAGGCCGTGTAGTCGGAGCCGCGGCGCCCCAGAGTCGTGGTGATGCCGTCTTCAGTGCTTGCTATGAAGCCGGTGACCACGGGTACGATG
>CAZLHW010000518.1:0-3028 GCA_964559085.1 uncultured Acidobacteriota bacterium
TTCTTCACTGCATCATCGCTTGCCGGACGGCGGCCATGATTTTGCCCTTATCCGGAATTGCGAATTTCTCCATCGGCGGGCTGAAGGGGATTGGGATGTCCAGGCCGCAAACTCTGGCCGGAGCGGCCTTCAATTTGCCGAAGAGTTCCCGGTTGGAGGCCACCAGCGCAATGATTTCCGCCGCAACGCCGCAGGTCTGGCAGGCTTCGTCCACTACCACCAGCCGCCCGGTTTTGCGCACCGAAGCAAGAATCGTTTCTCTGTCCAGGGGGACCAGGGTTCTGGGATCGATGATCTCTGCGGCAATGCCTTCCTTTGCCAGTTCGTCTGCCGCTTCCATGGCGTCGTAGACCATTTTGGCAAAGGCGACGACGGTTACATCCGTGCCTTCCTTCCTTATCTTTGCCTGGCCGAAAGGGATGAAATATTCCTCCTCCGGGACTTCGCATTTCGCGCCGCCCAGGAGGTTGTGTTCGAAGGAGATGACCGGATTGTTTTCCCGCAGCGCGGTTTTGAAAAGGCCCTTGGCATCGTAGGCCGTGGTAGGCAAAATGATCTTCAATCCCGGTACATTCATGTACATCGAGTAGGGGCTGATGGAATGCTCTGCGGCAGCGGAGATTCCGGCGCCTACGGTCATACGGTACAAAATGGGAAATTTGGCCTGACCGCCGAACATATAGGTGATCTTTGCGGCGTGGTTCATGAATTGGTCCAGGGCGACAAAGCCGAAAGTGGCCATGCGAAGGTTCGCGACGGCTCGATAGCCGGATCCGGCGAGTCCGATACAGGCGCCGACAAAATTATTCTCCGCGATCGGCGTGACGCGGATTCTATCCGCTCCGAATTCCCGCTGCAACTCAACAGGCAGATCCGTGGACATGTGGACCGTTTTGGGATTCCTGCGGAACTCTTCCTGGATTGCTTCCTGGGTAGCCTGTTCTATCGTGATTTCTCTCATGGATTTCACCTGCGCCTGCTATGAAAATGCTCCCCGCCTTTATGCGGAATACACGTCTTCCAGAGCGTCTTCGGGTTGAGGATAGGGACTGTCGACGGCAAACTGCACCGCCTCATCGATCTGCGCCTTCACGCGCGCTTTGATAGCCTCAAGGTCGGAATGCGTCAGAACTCCCTCTCCCAGCAATTTGGCTTCGTAGGTTGCCACCGGGCATTTCTTTTTCCAGGCTTCGATTTCCTCGGGGGGTCGCATGTCTTCAAGTACTTTCGATAGGAAATGCTTATGCCAGCGATATGTTTTGCATTCAAGGAAGTAGGGCCCGTCTCCTTTGCGGAGGTAGTCGATGGCTTCTCCCGCCGCCTCGTACACGATCTCGACATCATTGCCGTAAATGGAATTGTTCTTGATGTGATAGGCTTCGGGAATCCGAGTGATATCTCCGGCCGCCATCGCGTAGCTGGCCGGAGTATTGACTCCGTATAAATTATTCTCGCAGACAAACAGGAGCGGAAGCTTCCAGATGCCGGCCAGATTGAGGGCTTCGTGGAATTCGCCTTCGTTGCAGGCGCCGTCGCCGAAAAATACGGCCGCAATGTTCCCCTGTTTTTCAAGCTGGGCTGCGACTGCCGCTCCGCAGGCGATGGGGAGGCCGGCGCCGACAATGCCGTCCGCGCCGAGCATGCCGATGCTGAAATCCGCAATGTGCATGGAGCCTCCCTTGCCTTTGCAATAGCCGGTTTTCTTGCCGTAGATTTCGGCCATCATGCGTTTCATGTCCGCGCCCTTTGCGATGCAGTGGCCGTGCCCCCGATGATTGCTGACAATGCGGTCCGCCCGGGTCATGTGCGCGCAAACGCCTGCGGCGACGGCTTCCTGCCCGATATAGGAATGCACAAACCCGAACAGGTTGCCGGAATTGAATTCGTGAAGCACCCGCTCCTCAAAACGCCGGATCGTCAGCATGGCGGTGTAAAGATCAATCTTTGCTTGCTCGCTTAAGGCCAAGGGATACCTCCATTTTGCAAAGATACTGCGAACCTGCAAAATCCCGGTTTGACTTATAGGCTATTGGGGATGCGGGATGCAAGCTGAAATTTGGTTTTTGGGGTCGGACCGTAATAATGCTTTGCCTGGGAATGAATTATGGCGAATAACCCCCCTTCAAACCCCCGTAGATGCGATATTTGCCCCCCGTTTTTCGCCTCTAAGCGATCCAACTTTCGCAGGAGCTGTCCGCATGGCGTTTTTATTGAGTTGCTATCCCCCAAAGGGGCTTAGAACTAAAAAAGAGGCCCCAAAATCCAATCTAAGCGCATTTTGAGGGGGTGTTATTTGTTCAATGACTTGATTCCATTGTACATGTTTCGGTCCGCCCCCGGATGCTCGCCGGATGCCGAATCGAAATGGCTTAGTGTTTTACAAAACCTGCAGTAAAATGACGGCTTTGCAAAACGGGTGAAGGGAGCAAGCGCATGAATGAAATACCGGGAATCGTGCGGCCGTTCAAGGCCCCGATAAAGAATGTGGCGCCTTCGGTACAATCTGAGGTGCGGTGCTCTGTTCAGAGTGTTCGTGCCTCGGCCCGCGCGGCTGCGGAAATGTTGCAGGCTCGGCAAAAGCCTCAAGGATACTGGTGCGGCGACCTTACGGCCGACTCCACTCTGCAATCGGACTACATCCTTCTTCAAATGTGGCTGTACCCGCCGGAGCAAGACGGATCTTGGAACCCGCCCACCCTGCCGAAGATCCGCAAAGCGGTCCGCGCCATATTGGACGCCCAGCTCGAAGATGGAGGCTGGAACATCTATCATCCCGGGCCGGCTGAAATCAACGCAACCGTTCGCGCCTATGCAATGCTCAAAATGACCGGGATGGATCCCGCGGATGCCCGCATGCGGAAGGCGCGGGATCTGATTCTGAAACTCGGCGGATTGCAGGCCTGCAACAGCTACACGAAAATCAATTACAGCCTTTTCAATCTCTTCCCGAGGAAATACTGCCCCACCATACCTCCCGAGATTATGATAAATCCCGGAAACCTCCTGTACGAGATGACCTCCTGGACAC
>CAZLHW010000519.1:0-3014 GCA_964559085.1 uncultured Acidobacteriota bacterium
CCCGTTGGGATTCACGGCAAGTACTTTACTTACTGTCTCAACTTTTCGCAAGCACTATTGCGGCTCATTGTTAAAGCGGGCTGAAATTGTTTTCTGTTGGAGTGCGAGTCACTTTCGATTACACCCGTGAGCGATAAACAACTTGACAGATGACATGATTCTGCCATAGCATGCCAGAATCATGTCAGGCCCCAGAAAGATTGCTCCAGTAACCAGGCGCCGCATCGCATGCGGATGGTCTCAAGCGGAACTGGCGCTCCGCGCAGGAATTCCCAGGACCACACTCAGTGCAATTGAAGGCGAAAGGCTGACGCCCGCTGTAACCACGGCCATCGCATTGGCGCAGGCTTTAAATTGCACGGTGGAGGAACTTTTTGCAAAAGCGCCGACGCAACCCGTAAGCGGCCGAACGCAGTGGGCCTGGCCGCCTCCGGGCGAATCCTGCCGCTATTGGGAAGCCGAGGTCGGCGGCCGGCGTTTGCTTTACCCCGTAGAGAGCCTTTCGCTGAACGACACGCCGCATGACGGCGTCTGGCAGCAGGGAGCCGCTCATGACTCCGGGACATCCGTTGCGGAGCAAACGCTGATCCTGGCCTGCTGCGATCCGGCAGCCGGTCTTCTTGCCGCGGAATATGCAAGAGATACCGGATTTCGCCTGCTTGTAATTGAGCGCGGCGGCGGCGCTGCCGTTGAATTGCTGAGACAAGGCCTGGTGCACCTGGCAGGATTGCATCGCTCCACTTCCAAACAGCCCGACAGAAATCTTGAAACGATCCGGGAAAGACTTGGAAACAATTATCGCCTGCTTCGCGCTGCAAAATGGCAGGAGGGCTTGGCAATACCGGTTCGGGATCGCGCGCGATCGCCGGCGGCCATCGCGCGCCAGTGCCGGCGGTGGGCCCTCCGGGAACAGGGTTCCGCAGCACGCGAATGTCTGGATGAATTGCTGGGCGGCCAGACTGCTTGCGGCAAGCCTGTTCGCGGCCACACCGCAGTGGCGGAAGCGGTGCGCGCAGGCTGGGCCGCCGCAGGCGTTTGCGTGCAGTTCACCGCGGAGAACGCCGGATTGCATTTCGTTCCCGTGCGGACAGAGATGTTGGACATCTGCTACTCCGAAGCGCAAGCACAGGATCCGCGCATTTTGGCGTTTGTCCGATTGATGCAAAGCCGGTCGCATCGCCGGCTGATCAGCGAGCTTCCCGGTTACGATGCGACAGAAACCGGCGAAATCATGAGGGTTTAGGCTGGATGAGATATGCAGCGATAGTTCTGCTGTTGATCGGTTTTAGCTCCTTTGCTGAAAATCTCAATGCTGCAGAATCAGAAACAAATAAAAAAACAAAGCCATCTGCCGGATTCATCAACGACATATTAAGGAAGGAATTCCCGGCCGCCCGCAACTGGGATTTCGGAGGGCAATTCCGCATTCGCGCAGAATCAAGAGATTCCGGATCGTTTCCCAACCGGGATTTCGCCAAAAACCTGGGGCCTGAAAATGATTACTTCCTGTTTCGCACCAAAGTGCATCTCGGCTGGTCTCCAAAGAAATGGTTCACGGCATATATTGAGGCTCGCGACGCACATGCCGCGAGCGACGCAAGGGTCGCACCCGAAAATGACAGTCTTGACCTATACCAAGCCTACGTTCGTCTTGGCGACCCGGAACAATTCCCATTTTCGTTGAAGGCAGGAAGACAGGAACTGATTTATGGCGATCAGCGTCATATCGGGAACGGGGATTGGAGCAATACCGGAAGGTCCTTTGATGCGGTAAAACTGAGCTTTCAGAATAATACTTTCTGGATGGATGCGTTTGTCGCAAGGCCTGTATTGGCGAAAGACGGCCGGTTCAACAACGCCAACCATCATGATTGGTTCAGCGGGCTCTATGGTTCTACCCGCCGCATCGCTTCCTGGCAAGACACGCAATTCTTCGTTCTTGCCCGCAATGTCGGAGCCCGATCATCGGCGGTCGGCGGCGCCGGCCCTCGCGATATCTATACCTTCGGGACCCGCTGGAAATCTCTCCCGGAAAAACTGGGACCATGGGATTACAGCCTGGAGGCCGCAAAACAATACGGCAGCATTTTGCAAAGCGGGAAACGGCTTGATCACACGGCTTTCGCATTGAATGTATCCGGGGGGCATTCGTGGAAAAAGGCTTTTGGCGCGCCTCGCCTCGGTTTTGGATACGATTACGGCACGGGCGACAGCGACCCGTCCGACAGCTGGAATGAAACCTTTGAATGCCTTTTCGGCACCAATCATCGGTTCTACGGCAACATGGATCTGATGGGCCTTCGCAACATGCATATTGCTAAAATCGAAGTCTCCATGAAGCCCGCAAAGAAGGTCTCCGTATCGGCGGAATGGCTTGGATTCTGGCTGGCGGACACGGCCGATTTCCTATACCCCGAAAGCGGTTCAGGACGCAACCAGAATGGCTATGGACGCCATCCCGGCTATTCTTCCCACGTGGGCCGGGAATTGGATTTTCTTGTGGATTGGCGGCCGGTTCCCTGGGGCCTGCTTCGCACAGGTTATGGCCGCTTTTTTGTCGGAGATTACATTCGCCGATCCATTAATTCCGTTCCTGCAAACGGGGGAACGGCGGATGCCGACTGGTTTTATCTGCAAATCGGCATGGATTTCTGAATACAACGCTTTGATAAGGAAGGATGGTTATAGTGATGAGACACGCTGCCCTAATAATTGTGCTGGGCTTATTGCTGCATTGCACCGTAGTTTTCGGGGCCGACGCGCTGCTTATATATACCGGAGCGGCATCAAAACCGCCGACGGAGGAAGCGGCAAAACTGTATGAGCAGAAAACGGGTGTAAAAGTGGATTTGGTGATAGGCGGCTCGGGATACATGCTTTCTCAAATGCGGCTTGCCAAACAAGGGGATATTTATTTCCCGGGATCTTCCGACTATATGGAGAAAGCAAAACGCGAGGGGGATGTAGTTGCGGATTCGGAAAAGATCATCGAGTAGCTGGTGCCTTCCCTCAAT
>CAZLHW010000520.1:0-3011 GCA_964559085.1 uncultured Acidobacteriota bacterium
GGCAGTCCTTTCTAATACATCCCAATCTGAGCCGGGCGAAAACTGATTGAAAAGGTCGACGTGTGCAAAATGCTCGTGGTTTCCTCTCTGATCTGCATTAAAATACCTACGAAAATCGAACAGAATTCCTGAAGTTTACATAATGGCACTTTATCGGAATCCCGACGAGCTAAGGGATGGACTGGCATCCTTGAAAAAGGGCATTTGTTCTACCTATAGGCAATCCTCGCCAACACGGTCTCGGCAATCTGACGGGCAATGGCTTTCATGAACAGCGGCGGCACGCAGTTGCCGATCTGCTTTATACCCTCCTCAAATTCCCCGGCAAAGACAAAATCATCAGGGAAGGATCCGAACCGCTTGAACTCCGGAAGGGAAAAGCGGCGTTTCTGATCCCAGTGCATCGCTCCGCCCATTCCCAAATTGCTATCCATGCGCCTGATCGTGTGGGCTGGCTTACCGGGATCAAACCGGATGGCATTGAATCCGTTCCCCGTGATGTCCTGCTGCGATCTGCCGATCCTGATGCGGTCCCAGTGCCGGTAGGCCTTGTATTTTCTCCCCGCCTCCAGCAGCTTCTGCATCTGTTCCGGCGGCGTGAAACATCCGGCAAGAGAGTCGCCGCAAGGAATCGGCAGAGTCATCGGCCCTGGATAAAGTTCCACAGGTCCTCTCGCACTCCGATAAAGATCATCCTCTGCCGCGACTGGGGGACGCCGAAGTACATCGCGTTCATCAGCCTGGCCGAAACGTGGTATCCGGAGGCCTTCAGCTCCCGCAAGATCTCGGCGAATATCAGCTTCATCTTTCCTTTGACCATGCCGCTCACGTTTTCCATCACGAAAACCTTCGGCTTGAGCCCGCGGAGCAGGCGGACGTATTCGCGAAACAGTTGATTCCGGCCATCATCCATCTTCCGCTTTCCGGCAGTAGAGAATCCCTGGCAGGGTGGGGAACCATCCAGGACGTCCAGTTCTCCGGGCTGCAATCTCGCGATCCTCAGGCATTCCGCCACAGAAAGCTGCGCAATATCCCCGTGCCAGACGGGCACGTCCGGAAAGTTCAGCTTGAAGGTCTCGACAGCATGGTCGTCCCACTCCACTGCGAGCAGCTCGCGGTACCCGGCCATGCTGTATCCCAAGGAAGAGCCGCCGCAGCCGGCGAAGAGCGATATCACAGTGGGCGCATCTTCCGCCTTCGGCTTGAGGTGCTCCTGCCAGCAGGCCTCGAGGAATGCCGGATAGTCTTCTATTTTGGAAAGGTGTGTCCGCATTTCGGGCAGGTGGCAAGTTGCACGTCATCGGCGGCCGACTCGTCGTATTCCTTGAACTCGACATCCTTCCCCAGCATGATGTCGGCCAGTTCCATTGCATCAAAACCGGTCAATTCGAGATTGGCGCCCAGCTCCTTCAGCTCCGTCAGTTCCAGCCGCAGCAGATCCTCATTCCATCCGCCGTTCAGAGCGAGCTTGTTGTCGGCAATGATGTAGGCCCGCTTCTGCTCGTCAGTCAGGTGGCTGAGGTCGATGCAGGGGATTTTCTCCAGGCCGAGCTCCTTCGCCGCGGCAAGCCGCCCGTGGCCGGCGATGATCCCCTGACCGGCGTCGATAAGGATGGGATTCATGAAACCGAACTCCCGGATGCTGGCGGCAATCTGGGAAATCTGCTCTTCGGAATGAGTCCGGGGATTTCTCGCGTAGGGAACCAGGGAATCCGGGGAGCGATACTTGATCTGCAGGCTGATGGATTCGCCGATGGCCTTTTTGTCTTCAGTTTTGCCTTTTTTCATTGGATTTTGTCTGGAATATCGCCCGAAAACGGGCCTTTTCGGGCCGCTTTTTCACAAAAACAGGCTCAAAAATGCTCAAAAAATGGCAAAAATCGGGCTGTTTTTGAGGCATTTTGAACCTGAATTTGAGCTTTCCGAATCCGTTTCCGGAGCCGGTTTTCTCCCGAATTCTGTGATAGGAACATCGATATAGATGCCGCCATCGGCTGATTTATCTCTGTTGAATGTGTCCTGTAAGCCGTGAAACGGCATATGTTTACAGCCTTTTATCCCATTAGGGCTACGGGAGACTTGCAGCCGAACGCTGTTTATTTGCTCTGTGGCGATCCACGGCGAATTTTCATCCGGGGGGCCCTTATTCGGGCCTATACCCCCCCCTATTCCATTATGACGACGCGAAAAAATGATCGACGGCCCGGTTTTCCCTTTATCGATACAGACTTACAGAGCCGCCTCCCCGCGCGCACCGCGATAGGAACTTGTATCTATCCCCACCGTCCGTCACGTTCAGCCGTCTTCCTCGAATGGCATGACCTGCATAACGCCTGCCAGTTGGATTGATCCCAGAAGAGTCCGATATCTCCCTTATGGGGAATGATGTGGTCGACGACAGTCGCCGCTCTCGGGATTCCCTTGGCCCGGCATTCCACGCAGAGCGGATTGCGCCGCAGGAATGCCTTTCTTGCAGCGCACCATTTTGATCCATAGCCCCTTGATGTCGATGTTCCCCGCGACTGATCTATTTCCCGCTGGATCTGAATCCGATGTTTCTCGCATCTGCTATCGCAGGGATCAACAAGCGTCGCGCATCCGGGATAACTGCACGGATGCCTCGGAGCAGCGGGACTCATTTAGTCCGTCCGATCTTATTCGCGGATGCATTCCTACGCTGCGCCGAAGCATCTTTGTCCTGCGCCTTCACCGGAGGCCTACCGGTCTCGATGACGTAGCCCGGCCGCCGCCGTTCATCTTTCTATACATCGCGCCCGGCCGAACAGCCCATTTATGAGATCACTTCGCCGGGCCGATGCATTCCGCCGGGATCACTTGATGTAATGAATCCACTGCAGGTGAGGGAAAGCAGGGCCGCATTCCGCCCGTCTGGAATTCATGACGCGCAGGTCGAATGAGCCGGTGACATAGACGTCACTTCCTTGCCTCGGATTATGCTCTCGGAATCGCAGCCGACCGTCATTTGTCCAAAAGGCGACCTTATTCCGGAA
>CAZLHW010000521.1:0-3009 GCA_964559085.1 uncultured Acidobacteriota bacterium
ATAGGCGCGTTCGTTCTCATCCCATATTTTCATTCTCTCGGCTTTTTCCCGGGATAGTACGACATAGCCGTTGGCATCCTCAGTCTGTTCGAGGAAGACATCGATGGAGTCTCCCGGCTTTATCGTGATCTGACCGCGGTCGTTGGTAAACTGCTCAATGGGGATAATCCCCTCGGACTTGAATCCGACGTCGACGATGACGCCATTGCCCGAGATTGCGATGACTTTTCCTTTAATGACTTCGCCCTCGGAGAAACTCTGGGTTCTTCCTTCATAGGCTTCCAGAAGTTTCTCGAAGCTGTTTTCATCGTCTCTGGCTTCGGAACCGGCAGCGGTTATATCCTCCTGAGTTGCAGGCGCCTCCTGCGAAGGTGTATCGGCCGCAGGCTGCGGTTTATTGACATCTAATGACATTCACTCCTCCTGAATTAGATCCATACCTCTTGCAATCGGGGAAGGATCCTTATTTGCAAAAATATAAGAGCTTTTTGATATGAAGCAGGGATCGACTTATTCGGGCTGTCTAGAATTATCCGGTGAGGCAAATCCAAAGGTCCACATCCCTTTATCACTAGAAATATAAGCGTTTACCTATAACTCTTTCAAGGATTGTTGTCAAGGGCGCGCGGCCTTCGAACTTTTCCGGCGCTGGAGGGGAGCCGCTGGAATTCATGGCTGTGTAAAAAGCCCGGGCTTCCCTTGTTCCGGATAGTTGCGAGCGGGAACGCGGAGCGCGCCGGGTGGTGGTTAAAAACGTTCATCTGGAGAGTCGGGGTTGAGATGAAGTCCGGCGCAGACAGATAGAGGATGTCATTGCGGATTAAATTTGAAGCGCTGGATTCCCGGCGATGTTGTAGAATCCAGGATTTAAAGCGGATGTGCCGCCGCGGATTCGGAAAGCCGTGCGGCCGTTCGCCTCAGAAAGGTTCCGGCAGGCATGAAGTGCATCCGATTGGCTTTTCTAAGCATTTTCGTTGCGGTCTCTTGGGCCTCGGCACAGACGCGTACCGGCGAGATCGAAGCCGCGCGCGAAAAGAAATCCCGGACCCTGCAGAAGGAAAAGGTAAGCGATATTGAGAATCTGATGCTGCAGATCAAGCAGAAAAGGGTTCTGGAACGGCTGACAGCCGGCTACAACGGTCTTCGCGCGCAACTCGGAAGCATGGCGACGGGAAGCGGCTTTGCTTTTGGTCCGGAGTTTTTCAGGGAAGATCTTGCGGACGGTCGCATTCGCCTCAACATCTCCGCCGCAGTATCAACCCAGGCTTGGCAGAAATACCAAGCCGGCGTAACGGCGCCGCATCTGGCGGGCGATCGGGTGTTCCTGAAACTGGAGGCGATCCGGCGGGATTATCGGGCACTCGAGTTTTATGGAATGGGAATGGAATCTTCGCGCGACAACCGAAGCAGCTATCGTCTGGAAGACACAAGCCTGGAGGCGATTGCCGCGTTCAGGCCAAAGGAGCATATTCGGCTGGGGGGCAGCCTGGGAGGCCTTTGGACGGATATACGGCCGGGCAAGAGCGTTGATTTTCCCGCCATGCACAGGATATTCAAGGACGCGGCGGTTCCCGGGTTGGATCATCAGGCGAATTTTTTGCGGGGGAGCGTTTTCGGACAGATCGATTACCGCGATAATCCGGCCGGACCCAAATCGGGCGGCAATTATGTAACCGAATACACCTGGTACGATGACCGGTCACTCGGGCGCTTCAGCTTCAACCGGTGGGATGTCGACGTACAGCAGTACGTCCCGTTCTTTAATAAAAGCCGGCGGTTTGCCCTGCGGGCGCGCATGACGAGGACGGACGCCGGCGAAGGCCGGCGGGTGCCGTTTTATCTTCAACCCTTCATCGGCGGTTCCGACGATCTTCGCGGCTTCCGCCCCTATCGGTTTACGGGCCCGAATGCCGTGGTCTACAACGCGGAATACAGATGGGAAATCTTCGCCGGACTGGATGGTGCGATCTTTTTTGATGCCGGCAAGGTGATGCCGCACCCCGGCCACCTGGGCATGTCTGATTTGGAGACGTCTTCGGGATTTGGATTCCGCTTTAACATCCGGAATCGTACGTTCATTCGCCTGGATTTCGGTTTCAGCCATGAGGGAGGTTGCGTCTGGCTCAAAATCAAAGATCCGTTTACGCCGCTTTTATTCGGAGCCGGAACGCGGCAGCCCCTGTATTGAGGATATAGGATGAAACGACTTGCCGCGATCCTGCTTATGATTGTTGCCTGCTCCGGCGATGCGCTCTGCAGAAAATTTTACGAGGACGATCCGTTGATCCGGGAGCCGCAGCCGCGGCCGGTTCCGGAGGCTGCGTCCAGGAAGCTAAGCGATTACTACGATATTTTCAGCCACACCTTGAACACTCCGGGCGAGAGGCAGCGTCCGGGTGCGAGGATACGAGCGCAGGGCATCAACACTTTGGGAGATCCGATGGAAGGGGCCTGGTGGGAAAAGCGCCACTACTGGCGGCGCCTGTCGATTTCCGAGCTCCGGCGCGGCCCCTGCGGCAGCGGAGCTCCGGCAATGGACGGCAAGTGGACGGTGGTTTCCGCAAAGACAGAGGGGATCACGCCCGGCTTTGTGATTCTGGATCGCACCAACCGGCGGTTTTACATTAAGTTTGATCCGCCGTCCAATCCGGAAATGGCGACGGGCGCCGACCAGATTGCGATCAGGATATTTTATGCCCTTGGATATCACGTTCCTGAAAATTACCTCGTCCACTTCAGCGCGGACATGCTGGAGCTTGGCCGGGATATAACCGTTGAGGACAAATTGGGGCGCAAGCACGCGATGACCGGCCGAGATCTCTCCGAGATTCTGCTTCGCGTGCACAAGAGAAGCGACGGCCTCTATCGGGCTACCGCCAGCCTGTCGCTGCCCGGCAGGACGATCGGCCCCTATCGGTATTATGGGACGCGCAACGATGACCCGAACGACATCGTGCCGCATGAACACCGCCGCGATCTTCGCGGCATGCATCTGGCTTGCGCTTGGAT
>CAZLHW010000522.1:0-1993 GCA_964559085.1 uncultured Acidobacteriota bacterium
TCCCAGCTCATAATAGTTGTTGGTCAGATAGCTGCGCGCCTCCGCCTTTTCAAGCTTGTTTCTGGGATTTCGGCGAAGCGTCTCCAGTGCAATCAGAAGCGACTTTTCAAAGGATTCCAATCGGAAGTGGCATTCGGCTATCTTCAGGTATAACCAGATTATGTCTTGCTTTCGGCTCGCGATCTGTTTCAGCTCGAGGATTTTTTCATACGTTTCAAGCGCCATCCTGTAATTGGCCAGATGCCGATAGCAGTCAGCCATTCTAAGCTGCACTTCGTCGCGGCGTTCAAAATTCGGCTCCAGTTCCAGCACGCGCGAAAAGTGCTTGATGGCCTCGTGGTATTGCTGCAATCCCATATAGTTGTTGGCCATGCTCTCATACAAGTAGCTCAGCCCCGGATCATTATCGCTTAGTACCTGGATCGCCTTCTGGGTGTACCGAATCGCTTCATCATGCTTGCCAAGGGCTTCGTAGTTGCGGCTGAGTCCTGCATACAGCATCCATTGCGTATCTTTTTCCTGGCTGTCGGCATATTCCTCGCAGGCTTTGCGTACTTCCAGCGATTTTGCTGTTTTTCCGTAATACTCATAAAGGGATCCAAGATGGAAAAGCACGAAGCCGTACATATCCCGCATAAATTCCGGTTTGGACGGGTCAAACGTCTTTGCGGATTTGAGCAAATGGTTGAAGGCTTCCTTGTCGTTGCCGGCGTTGAAATGGCAGATGCCGATTCTGCCGGAGAAGTAAGCCTTTACGTTCGGCTGTTTTGACAGTTTCAAGGCCTGCGAACAGACTTCGATGGAGTCGGAATATTTTTCCTTTTCAAATAACTCTCCGGCATAGGCGTCCAGCAGAGAGATCCGTTCTTCCTCCGAAACGGCCTTCGCGAATTTTGCATTGAACTGTTTTTTATTCACCCTGGCTCTCCCTCGATGACCCGGAAAATCCGGAACTGATGCCCGTCTTTCCGGTTATTGGAATACAATAATATACTGCGGATGCATCTCGATCCTATTGATTTCGTAAGGCATCCGAGACGGCTGCATCGGATCGAACGGAGGCTTTTGCTTTCTCCCAACGGCAGACAAGATCTCTTCGACAAGATATTTGGGCAGAGTACCGCTGTCAAAGCGCGCCCGCTCCAGCCGAAAATTTGCTCTTCCGTTCCCGCTCAGCACCTGTCCTTCTACCGCTATCGTGTGGACTCCGGAAAACACCAGGCCGATCAGCGCGGGCAAAAGTTTTGTTGATGCGGACCGCAAATGGTCGAAGTTGACGACGGCGGTTGCGTGCATCCTGTTTTCGTGGAATTCCACGACCAGGCTTTTCAGGCTGGCGTGATACTTTGGTTTTAAATTCAACTCAAGAAAGGAGTTGATTTCCTCTTCCGCTATTGTTGTTGTCTGTTTCTGGCCGGATTTGCGCCTGTTTGCAAACGCATCCAGACTATTCAACTTAGCTTGGCATCTGGCTGCGGCCTCCTTTGAGGCGATAAAGGCGGCATTCTCCGTTTCTTCTCCGATTGCAACCGGCGCACAGAAGGCCAGTACCGGCACAAGGAGCTTCAATCCAACCGCGATGATGAAATGTCGGGAAATTTTCAGGATCCCTCACCCGCTATCGGATAACCTTAAATGTTCTAAGCCACCGTGTCTTGGTAAAGAAGTTGATAAAGACATCGGCGAATTGTCTAAGCCGATCCGAAATGCCCGTCCTAAGGTACTCGTCCCGGGGTGTCTCAAAAGACCAGTAAATAACGAGCGCCTTGCCCAAAAGGTATTCTCTTGGAACGTTCCCCCAGTAGCGGCTGTCTTGGCTGTTATCCCGGTTGTCTCCCATCGCGAAATACTCCCCCTGCGGTATGAAATAGGGGCCGAAGTGTTCGTGCACGCTGCCGGGATCTATGTACTGAGTATAATCTTCCTGCAACGGCTGTCCGTTAATGTATAAAGTACGGCCGATCATCTCCACCTTGTCTCCGGGCATACCCAT
>CAZLHW010000522.1:2003-3007 GCA_964559085.1 uncultured Acidobacteriota bacterium
CTTGAACACGATGACGTCGCCCCGTTTTGGCTCCTTGTAAGGGAGCAGTTTTGACAGAAATCCGCTCTGAATTCCATACACGAACTTGTTGACCAGCAGGTGATCTCCGATAAGCAGATTGGATTCCATGGATCCGGTTGGAATTTTAAAGGACTGAATGACAAATGTTGTTGCAAACAGCGCAATAATTGCGGTTATAACTATGGATTCAAAATATTCTCTGACCGTCGATTTACGGAATTCCAATGCTGATTCCTCCGGATATCTTTGTAAAAGCTCCAAAACTTTAGCACAGGGCCCGGGTTCAAACAACCAAGACCATAGCGGGAGGACGCGGCTATCGGCGAATAAGATCCGGCAGAAAATGCTGTGCCGCTTGGAGGACAAGGCCGGGTGTGATGTTTTCCATGCAGACATTCCGTTTGCAGGTTTTTTTTCGTTCAGTGCCATAACACGGGGCGCACTGCGGTGGAATCCGCAGAATCCGGACGGGCGAGACCGGTGATAGGGGCCGCACCTGCTCATAGATCGCGGGCCCCCATAGAACAATCAGTGGAACAGCCAGCGCGGCCGCCATATGCGCCGGGCCTGTATCGACCGAAATGAACAGATCCAGTTTCCTTAGAAGAGCGGCCATTTCACGCACTGTTGTTCTCCCTGCCGCCGCAAGGGTCCGGTCCTTCGGCAAATGCTGCAGGATCGATGCAATATCGGCTTGATCCTCGGCGGAACCCGTAAAAATGAGATTCGCCCCGTGGTCGAGCAGCATCCGGCTGAGGCGCAGAAAATTATCCCGCCCCCACCCTTTCAGCCGCGCGCTCTGATCCGTTTTCTTCCCGCGGGGGCCGTACCCCAGCTGAAGGCCGATGCGCGGGTTCGCAAGATGCCCGATCAACCGCTCGGCCGCAGATTCATCCGCAGCTGCGATAGGCAGTTCCATGCGTTCCTCTTCCGGCAGCCATTCGGAGATTCCAACCGCGCGGAGGTAATTGGCGATGCAGTGG
>CAZLHW010000523.1:0-3005 GCA_964559085.1 uncultured Acidobacteriota bacterium
TGAATCCGATAAACACCATCTTCGCCGGCGAGAATATCTCTGAGGGGATCTTCCCAAGATCCATTTCGCTCCTCCGATCCGCTTTTCGCCTATCCCATGCTCGGAATAAATGGCGGACATAATGGCGGATATAAGCAGCAATTGTTTTATAAGTCTTTATTTCGCAAGCAAATAAAAAAACATCTGGTGGAGGTGGCGGGAATCGAACCCGCGTCCGAAAGCCTTCAGCGAATAGAGCCTACATGCGTATCCGATCCGTTAAATTTCGCGAGCGCAACGTACGGACCGGCAGGAGCGCGCGCCCGCTAGCCCCTTTGGTTTTCGTCCGGGATCCCAGGGCTCGAATCCCGGCTTATCCTGCTGTGTGACGCCTCGGCCCGCTCACGCAGGCAAGAGCGGCGAGACGTGGCTGTCTAGGCAGCCAGAGCTAACTGTTCGTCAGCAATTATGTTTAGTTCCACGATTTTTGCGAGTCGCGGACAACTCGGCACGCCTCTATTGCCTCTTGACCCCCGTCGAATCCAGAGCACCCCCTGTTTTTTAATGTCCCTAGTATAGCGCCCGCAGCTGTCCCGGTCAAACCACGCTGTAAAAGAGCGCCGGAATGTCTGCCGGCTTGCGGCTGGGCATCTCCCTGCGCTATGATCACCGGCGTGTATAGAGATCGCAGCATAACCGTCGTGATACCGTGCCTCAACGAGGAAAAGGGAATTGTCGAAGTGCTGACGCGCATGCCCTCTTTCGTCGATGAAGTTATCGTTGTCGACAATGATTCCTCCGACCGCACGGCAGAGGTGGCCGGAAAACTCGGGGCTCGGGTTGTGCACGAAAAGGTGCGGGGCTACGGAAGAGCTTACAAAACCGGTCTGTTGCAGGCCAAGGGAGACATCATCGTCACGCTCGATGGGGATCACTCCTATCCACCCGACGCTATCTCTTATTTACTGGAAGCTTTCCTCCATTCCCGGGTCCGATTTCTATCCGCATCCCGCTTCCCGCTCCGGAATAAAAGCGCGATGTCCTTGAAGCATTGGCTCGGGAATAAGATGCTGAGCCTTGCCATGTCTGTCCTCTATTTCCGATGGGTACGGGACTCGCAATCCGGAATGTGGGTTTTTGAGCGCTCCAGCCTCGAAGAGATGCAATTGGTGAGCGACGGCATGGCTTTCAGTGAAGAGATAAAGATCGAGGCCATCACGAAGAAGCAGATCGGATTCAAAGAAATTTATATTGATTACTCCAACCGGATGGGGGAGATCAAGCTGCAGCCGTGGCGCGATGGCTGCCGCAATCTCTGCTTTCTGCTGCTTAAACGTTTCGGCCTCGGCCTGAGAGCGGAACCGGGTATGCGTTTTGTAAAAACGCAGGAGAAGCAGGGGTGAGGGCCCCCTGTCCCATTTGCGGCAATCGGGAGACCATCGCCTGCGCTCCGGGCCGCGATCGCCTTTTTGGTCTCGCGCGCGGAACCTTTTCGCTGCTCCGCTGCAAGTCGTGCGCCTGCATTTACCTCGATCCGATTCCAAGCGAATCTGTCCTTGCCGAATATTACCCCGTGGAATACTGGTGGGCCGGAGATGCCGCCGCTTCGGGCTTTCTCGCCCGAGTTCTTCACCGATTCGAGAAGGCCTATCGGGAATTTGTGATTGCAGATCATGTCCGTTTTCTGGAGTTCTGTGCCCGTGAAAACGGAGCGGGAGAAAAGACACTATTGGATATCGGCTGCGGCAGCGGCGCCTTCCTGCAAAGCGCGCAATCGCTCGGTTTCATTCCTCATGGCATGGACCCGTCCGCCCGTGCCGTCGAGGTTGTTCGGAAGCATTACGGGTATCCGATGCAACGGGGAGGGGTCGGCCAGGACGTGTGGGGAGGGCGGCAGTTTGATTTTGTGACGATGTTCCATGTTCTCGAACACCTGCCCGATCCCCGTGCGGGGCTGACCTATGCCGGGAGTCTGCTAAAACCAAAGGGAACCCTGATCCTCCAGGTCCCCAACGTCCGGTCTCTCCAGGCGCGTCTGTTCGGCACCCGGTGGTATGGGATAGAGTGTCCGCGCCACGTCATTAATTACTCTCCAAAAGCCCTTGCCCTTTTGCTGGACGAGATGGGATTTGAATATCATCTGGTTTCTCGGTTTTCTTTGCGGGATAATCCTGCGTCCATTGCTTCCAGCCTGGTTCCCTGGTTGGATCCCGTCGGACGCAAAGGGCGGCGGCCGAAATCCGGGCCGGCGGTGAACGGTTCTCTGGAAATCGCGTACCTTGGATTGTTCCTGCTGGCGCTGCCGGCTGCATATCTGGAAAGCGCACTCGGTTTTGGCGGGACGCTCTGGGCTTATGCGCGGCGCAGGCAATGAAAATCTCCAGATTCCGCTTGATCTCCGGAGAGCGAACGGCGGTTCCTGTCGGGGCGGCGCGGCTCTTTTTCAGGAATGCAGAACGGATGCTTATGCAATAATTTTTTTTCAAAAGGATAGCACTATGAGCGATGCAAAACTTGAACAGACGCTGGTACTTCTCAAACCGGATGCCTTAAAGAATTCCCTGACCGGTTATTTGCTCTCGCAACTGTCCGAATTCCACACCGGACTCCATTTTTCCGGGACAAAAATCGTGCAGGTCAGCAGGATGCTCGCCGAGCAGCATTATGCGGAGCATGTCGGAAAAGTATTTTTCTCTTCTCTGCTCGATTACATTATGGGATGCATTCATTATCCGGATGAGCCTTGGAAGCGAAGGGTTGTTGCCATCGTCTATCAGGGTGAGAACGCGGTTAAAAAGATCCGGGAAATCGCCGGACCGACCAATCCGCATGTGGCAAGAAAAGAAAAGCCGGGCTGCATCCGCGCGTTGGGGACCATCGTGCCGATTCAGGATGCCGACGGCAAGGCGATCGGGGATCGCATCGACAATCTGATTCACGCTTCGGCAACTCCGGAGGAAGCGGAGCGCGAATTCAAACTCTGGTTCAAGCCCGACGATATTCCGCCGCTGATGCTCATTTATCCT
>CAZLHW010000524.1:0-1767 GCA_964559085.1 uncultured Acidobacteriota bacterium
GGACTGTCGCCCACGCAGCTTGAGCTCGAGATCACCGAAGGCCACCTCCTGCAACGCGTCGAACAGTGCATCGCCACCTTGCGTGATCTGAAATCGCTCGGCGTAACACTGGCGATCGACGACTTCGGCACCGGCTACTCCTCGCTCAGCTACTTGAAGAAGCTGCCCGTCGACCGACTCAAGATCCACCGCAGCTTCGTCGACGGCATCCCCGACGACCGCGACGACGGCGCCATCGTCGCCACCATCCTGTCCATGGCCCGCAACCTGGGTCTCGATGTCATCGCCGAAGGCGTGGAGAACGAGACCCAACTCGCCCACCTTCGCGATGCCCGCTGCGCCGAATATCAGGGCTACCTCCTCAGTCGCCCTGTGTCACCAGCCGAACTCGAAGCACTGCTGGACGCCACAACCTGAACATCGCAGCAGACACCCCGCGACATTGAATGGCTGAAAGTCAGTGCTTCTGGCTGAGGCAAGTGGCGTCTGTACGCCGCACAGCACCCGCCATCCCCACAAGACAGCGGGCACGACGCTTGGGACCACCCGTCTGCCTGCTCCGCAAGAGTGAAATTCCGGGCCTTTGCTGTAAGCGCCCGGCAAACCCACCTTCCCCCAGCCGCTTAGCCCATTGAAGATCGTGTCCATCAATTCTGATGGTGGACACTATGGATGTCGTCATCCCGCGCCGGACCCGGCGCACGCACAGCGAAGCCTTCAAACAATCGGTGATCTCGGCTTGCCGTGAGCCTGGCGTCTCGGTGGCGGGCGTTGCGTTGGCAAATGGCCTGAACGCCAACCAGGTCCATCGCTGGATGCGCGAGCGCGGCATCGCGCCGCCGAGCCGGCGCAAGCCGCTCGGCGCTGAGCTCACGACGCTGTCTGAGCCAGGCTTTGTGCCGGTGCGGGTTGCATCCGCCGTTGAGGCGCCGGTGATCCGCCTCGAGGCGCCGCGTGGCAACGCCCGCGTGAAGCTCGAATGGCCGCTCCAGGCGGCCGATGCCTGTGGCGCGTGGTTGCGCGAGTGGCTGGCATGATCCGCATCGAGGCGCTGTGGCTGTCGGCGGCGCCTTTGGACATGCGCGCAGGCATGGACACGTTGCTCGCGCAGGTGGTGCGCGTGTTCGGCGAGGCTCAGCCGCATCACGCCTATCTCTTTAGCAACCGGCGCGGCACGCGCTTGAAGGTGTTGGTCCATGACGGCTTCGGGGTGTGGCTCGCATGTCGGCGTTTGAACCAGGGCCGGTTTCACTGGACCGAGGGCCAGGGCGGTGTCGCACTGACCCGGGCGCAGTTCGATGCGCTGGTGCTCGGGCTGCCGTGGCAACGGCTGGGGGACGGCGGTGTGATCCGGACACTCTGAGCCCGCGCTATCGGCGGATGCCCCGATGGTGGCGGAGGCGTGCATCGGACATGATCGATCCATGCCGCTGCCCGCCGACCTCGATCAACTGGATGCCGACACCTTGCGTCGCCTGCTCATCGAGCAGGAGCGCGAGCTCGTGTGGCGTCAGACCAAGATCGAGCGGCTCACGCATGAGCTGGCGCTGCACAAGCGTCATCGCTTCGGCGTGAGGACCGAGCGCCTGTCCACCGAGCAGGTGCAGCTCTTCGCGGAGACCGCCGAGGCCGATCTGGCGGCGATGAGCGAAGAGCTCGAGCAACTCCAGCCCAGTGTCGGCACGTCGACGCCCAAGCGCCCGGCCCGACGCAAGCCGCTGCCGCCCGCCCTGCCGCGCCCCGACATCCCCCACGAACCCGACGCGC
>CAZLHW010000524.1:1777-3003 GCA_964559085.1 uncultured Acidobacteriota bacterium
CGATGAGCGAAGAGCTCGAGCAATTGCAACCGGATACCAGCAAGAGCCAGCAGCCCAAGGGGCAGGCCCGGCGCAAGCCGTTGCCGCCCGAGCTGCCGCGCACCGAGATCCACCACGAACCCGACTCGACCACCTGCGCCTGCGGCTGCCCGATGCGCCGCATCGGCGAGGACGCCGCCGAGAAGCTCGACTACACCCCGGGCCGCTTCACCGTCGAGCGCCACATCCGGGGCAAGTGGGCGTGCGCTGCGTGCGAAACCCTGGTGCAGGCGCCGGTGCCGGCGCACATCATCGACAAGGGCATCCCCACCGCCAGCTTGCTCGCCCAAGTGCTGGTGGCCAAGTATCAGGACCATCTGCCGCTCTACCGTCAGGAAGGCATCTTCGGTCGGGCCGGGTTGGCGATCCCGCAATCGACGCTGGCCCAGTGGGTGGGCCAGAGCGGCGTGCATCTGCAGCCGCTGGTCGATGCGCTCAAGGCCGACCTGCTGGCGCACCCCGTGCTGCACGCGGACGAGACCCCGGTGGCGATGCTCGATCCGGGTGCGGGCAAGACGCACCGCGCCTACCTGTGGTCCTACAGCGTCGGGGCGTTCGATCCGATCAAGGCGGTGGTCTACGACTTCGCCGACAGCCGCGCGGGCCGTCATGCCCAGGCGTTTCTGGGCGAGTGGCGCGGCACGCTGATCTGCGACGACTACTCCGGCTACAAGGCGCTGATCGCCCTGGGCGTGACCGAAGCCGGCTGCATGGCGCACGCGCGGCGCAAGTTCTTCGATCTCGCTGCCCAGGGCCAGAGCCAGATCGCCAGCGAGGCACTCGAGGCCATCGGCCAGCTCTACGGCGTCGAACGCGAAGCGGCGGAACTCGACATCGACGCCCGGCAGCGCTTACGACAAGCGAAGGCCCGCCCCATCCTTGAGCGTCTGCATGCGTGGCTGCTCGCGCGGCGCACCCAGGTTCCCAACGGCTCGGGCATTGCCCGCGCTATCGATTACAGCCTCAAGCGCTGGGCCGCGCTCACGCACTACGTGGGCGACGGTCGTGTGCCCATCGACAACAACTGGATCGAGAACCAGATCCGGCCGATTGCGCTCGGGCGCAAGAACTGGCTGTTCGCGGGGAGCCTGCGGGCGGGCCAGCGTGCCGCTGCGATCATGAGCCTGATCCAGTCCGCGCGGCTCAACGGCCACGAGCCCTTTGCGTATCTCAAGGATGTGCTCGAA
>CAZLHW010000525.1:0-2992 GCA_964559085.1 uncultured Acidobacteriota bacterium
ACTATGTCATCCTCCACGAGCTGGTGCACACGCGACACAAGAACCACAGCCGGGCCTTCTGGCGGGAACTCGATGGTCTCGTCGGCGACGCCAAGGGCCTTCAGAGGAACCTACGTCGGTTCCGACTGAATTCCTAGATCGAAAGGAGTCTGGATGTATCGAGGCAGATCCGTCGGGAGACCGTCGTGCTGGATTGCCTGGCTTCTGTGCCTTCTCCTCTGGAGGCCAAGGGGGATCGAGTCGCGTTCACAGTCGGCCCACGCGGAATCACGACGATCGCCTTGTCGCCACGCTAGCGGTTCCTCGCTGAACGGCTTGTCGATCATGATCTGGAGGATCGTCCGATCGGTCTTTCTCTTGTTGGCGACGGTGTTGGAGAGCAGGGGATGGTCCTTGACGGGTTGGCCGTCACGCCGCAGACCGACGAGATTGTCGTGCGTGCTTTCGACGACCGCTTCGGCCTCGTTCGATCCGGCCTTGAGCGTGGAGCGGATGTAGATCCCTGAGCGGCCTTCGATGAGATTGACCGCCACCTTGCCGGTGGCTACGAGCGACTGGGTCTTTGCGAGCGACGCATCATGGACAGGTTCCAGGACCTCCAACTTCCTGGCGGGATCGCCGTCGTAGAATCCCAGCGCCCCGGCCAGACCGATGCCTTTGGCGCCCCCAGCGCCGGGGCCACCTGGGTCCGCAGGATGTCTTGGATCGTATGCGTCGACCCCGTCATGCCTTGTCAAACTGGGGGATCTTGAGATTCTCGCCGCCCTTGAGGGCCGACTGGTGCGCGATGATGCCGGGCACGGTCATCGCCAGAGCCTCATAGACGTTCACCATCGGTTCGCGGTCCTGGAGAATGGCGGTGACGAACTCATTCATTAACGGGCCGTGGGACCCGCCGTGACCGCCTGCATCGACCGATGGCGGAAGGGCGGGCCGGGCCAGGTCGGGAAGGTCTTTCATCGTGCCCTGGTAGTTCATTCCATTCATGTACCCCTTCTCGCCGAAGACCCGGCCGGTCTCGTCGACCAGTCCGAACACCCCTTTGCACATGAGCATTCGCGAGACGCCGCCTTCGCTGGTTTGAAAGAGGGCCACTTCGTCGCTGAAAGGGTTGTTGTACCGGTTCGCCCCGGGCGCGAAGGCGGGGTACCCCGCATTGGAGCCGATGCAGGAGACCGAGGTGAACCGTTTTCCGGTGACGCCGATGTAATAGGCGGTCGAGTGGGTGGGGTACCACAGGGGAGGCATTCCCGTCCGCCACTCTTTATAGGAAGGGATCGGGGTCGGGCTGTAGTGATAGTACTCGCCTTCGGAGTACAGGAGCTTGCCGAATCCGCCAGCGTGGTAGATTTGCCGCATGGCATAGCAAGACTCGTGGAAGCAGCTCGTCTCGGCCATCATGTATTTGAGGCCCGTCTTTCGCACGGCTTCCACGAGCTGTTCGGCCTGTTCGAGCGATCCGAATACCGCCGGAACCGCAGTCATCACGTGTTTGCCGTGGTTGAGAACCTCGATGCAGTGCTTGGCATGGTTGGGCGCATCGGTGGCTACAAAGACGGCCTCGATCTTCGGGTCTTTGACCAGCTCTTCGAGCGAGTCATACGATTTTCCGCACCGGCAGGCCTCCATCAGGCCGTTGCGACGATCAGGGATCAGGTCGCTGACTGCGACGACCTCGACGTTGGGATGGTCCTGAAAGCCGAATTGGGCGCCGAACTTGCACACGCCGTAGCCGACAATGCCGACGCGGACTTTACGATCGGAAACCGGCTGCCAGACCTTGGCCGGCTGTCGCTCCCTTGCGTGGCTCTGGCCTGCGGACAGACCGACTGCGGCCATCGCTCCCACCGAGAGCGTTCCAAGCCTACCCAGGAATTCCCTGCGAACCATCGTATGCACTGAGTCGCCCGCCATAATCCAACCTCCTTCACAAGGTGTTGCTGTTCTCCAACGGTTGCGGTGCGTATTCTACAAGGCAATTCCTGCTCGCGCCAACAGGGGGAGATGGCGATACGTTGGTCCGTGTCAAGAAAGGATTCAAGGGGCTAGGCAGATGGACCGTGGTGGGTTTAAAATGAGCGAAGGGTTGGATTCCTTGGATCGATGGGTGTCATGGAAGGTACAAAAGAGGCGACATACAGGTTGGAGACGGGAGGGGAGGGGCAGGCCACGTTGATTCTCACCGGCCGGCTCGACCGTGACAGCGTCGCCACCCTCTGGCGACAGACCACAAGGGAGCTTCCGGAATTGGGTCCCAAGGAACTCGTCGCACAGGTGGGGGATGTTGTGTACTGCGATGCCGCCGGGATCTCGCTTCTCATGGAATACCGACGAATCCAGGAAGACAATCAAGGCCGGATTGTGATCCGCGACCTGCGGCCTCAGTTTCAGCAATTGATGGCCCTGTTTGAGTTGGACCACATGGTCTCTCCGCCCAAGAGCCTGGGACCGGTCGGCACCGCGATCCACAACCTCGGGCAATGGGCCGCGGCGTTGTATTGCGATTTCACCGCCCAGGTCAGTTTCACCGGCGAAATCTGTGTAAAACTGCTCAAAACCATTCTTCGTCCGGCGGGCCTTCGCAAACGCGACACTTTTCTGATGGCTGAGAAAGCCGGCGTCAACGCCATGGGTATCACAGCGCTCCTGGGTTTGTTGATCGGGCTGATTCTGGCGTTTCAGTCGGCCGCTGCGATGGAGGCCTTCGGCGCGGAGATCTTCGTGGCGGACCTCGTCGCGATCGCGTTGTTCCGGGAGTTGGGCCCGCTGATCACGGCGCTGGTACTGGCCAGTCGAAGCGGTTCGGCGTTTGCGGCCGAGCTGGGCACCATGAAAGTCAATGAGGAAATTGACGCACTGACCACGATGGGTCTGGACCCTGTGCAGTTTCTGGTCCTACCCCGCCTGATCGCGGCGGTGTGCATGTAGCCGTTGCTGACGATGATCAATCTCGGCTTCGGCCTGATCGGTTGCGGTGTGGTGATGGCCACAT
>CAZLHW010000526.1:0-2991 GCA_964559085.1 uncultured Acidobacteriota bacterium
CCGGTGCTCTCCGCATATCCGTTGGGAACCGATAGATACATATGCGCACCGGGGCGGAGAATGCGCCGGCATTCTTTCAGAACCGCGAGCGGATCCTTCACGTGTTCGCGCACGTTGGTCACATGCAGATAGTCAAAAAATGAATCCGCGTAGTCCAGCGATTCCAGGTTGCCGCAGCGCACATCGAGGCCCAGTTTTTGCCGGGCAAAGGATGCGGCTTCCGGACTGATTTCAACGCCATAGACCTGCCAGCCGGAAGTCCGGCGAACGCCGTCGAGAAAAAAGCCCAGGCTGCAGCCGACATCCAGAAACCTGCCCTTCGGGGTTCGCGGCAGCATAACGCGCCCGAACGCGCGTCCCTTGCCTTCATGCTTGTACCAGTCGGAGCCGTAATAATGGGGAGAATAAAACGCATTCAATTCTGCGTCCGAAGGAAGCGGCTGCAGAAATCGAGAATGGCAATCGATGCATTCGGCCAGGTCATAGATGCGATCCACTCCGTCCAGCGCCAGCGGACAGAGCGCGCGGGGATTATGCGTCGACTCGCAGATGGAGCAGGGCGGCAAAGCGGCCGGCGGATTGAAATTCAGATTGCTGCTGCTCATCCCAATCTGCTCCAAATGAATATCCTTGGCGCCTATTCCCCGATCCCTTTCAGTCCGTAGGTGTCGCTTATATCCAGCGGCGGCATGGGCCCCTCCAAGGGTTTCCTGTCGCGCACATACCAGTCAAACCATGCGAGATGCCGGTAAAGCAGATCGATTCTTGCCGGCTGCTTTGCATTTCCATGGCCTTCTCCCGGATATTGCACCAGGCGGACAGCCGGATGCCCGTTCAGCTTGAGCGCGCGATACAGCTCGAGGCTTTGAGACGGGTGGACGCGCGGGTCCGCTGCGCCGCCGGCAATCAGGACGGCGGTTTTGCTCTGCTTCGCGTAATAAATGGGACTGCGCTTCAGGCTGAAATCCCATGCCTCTTCGAGAGGCACGCCGGAATGGACGTAGAGTTCCTCATACGGAATATCGGTGGTGAGGCGTTTGCTGATGAGATCGCTGATTCCGACAAACATCAGAACGGCGCGCACCTTTGCCGTGTAATAGGTTGCGAACCAGGCTGCGGCATAGCCGCCGTAGGAGCCGCCCCCCAAACCGACACGCGACGGATCGGCCAGTCCGATTGAAACGAGATAGTCGATCCCGTCGGCAATATCGTCAAACTCCTTGCCGGCCGCGTCCTGATAGCCGCGGAGGGCGAACTGGATCCCGTAGCCCGTACTCGCGCCATAATTGGGAAGGAAAACGCAGTATCCTTTGCCGGCAAGAACCTGCGCCGGCATCGAGTATCCGGTGTGCCATCCGTTGGAGAAATGCGATTCGGGACCCCCGTGGACATCGACAAGCAGCGGGCACCGCTTTTCTTTCGAGTAGTCCAGAGGGTAATACAGGATGCCCTCAATCTCGACTCCATCGCGCGCCTTGTAGCGAACGACTTCCTGGCGGGCGAGCGCGCGCTCCGCAACCCAGGGATTGGCATTTGTAAGGCGCCTGGGAGCCGGCATCCCCGGTTGCCAGTAATAGGCGTCGGCCGGCACGTCCTTGGCATTTCCGGTGAACACGACATGTTTGAAGCCTTCGGTGAATGCCGGTGCGCCGAAGACTATGCCGGAGTCCTTCGCGTGGAGCAGCAGCCTGCGCGGACCCCCTGCGACCGGGACGGCGCTCAATGTCGGCCACACTCCTTCTCCTGCGCGGTAGAGAACAGTCGCGTTGTCCTGCCAGCCAACCCAATCGACGTGGCCGCGAAATCCGGGCTCGGTGAGATTGCGCACGTTGCCCGATGGGACGTCGGCTACAAAGACCTGGCTGGCGGCATGATCTTTTCGGTCGAGAGCGCCGTTGTAGGCAAGAAAACGGTCATCGGGGCTCCATGCCAGGTTTCCGAGCTTTCCGGGATTGTCGACCAGGCGGCGCATTTGTCGGGTGGCGACATCAATGATGTGGATCCTCTGAAACATGTAACTGTGATCGACGAGATTCTGTGGAGAAACCTGCGCTGCTATAAAAGCGCCGTTGTGGCTCCATTCAAAATCCCATACGGAGACGTTTTGCGTGAGCTGGATTGGGGCGCCCGCTGCGCCGGTGGAGGAAACGTTGATGACGTAAAGGTTGCGATCCTTGAGGTTCTCCTCATAGAAGGTGAAGCCGTATCCCTTCTCGCCGAGCGCTTTCTCCCGTGCCGTCATCGGAGTTTCCGCAACGTAGGCGATCCGTTTCCCCGCAGGATCCCAGCGGAAGCTCAAGACTCCCGTTTTCGAGTCCGTCAGCTGGATTGATTCGCCGCCCCTGGTCGGCAGAAGCCATACCTGGGTTTTTGAGTCCTTGCCTCGCGCCATGGTATACGCGATGAATTCTCCATTGGGGCTCCACCGCGGCGATGCTGCATTTACCTTGCCCGTCAGAAAACCCCGGCTCTCGCCCGTTGCTGTGGATACGACATGAAGCTCGCTCCAGGCGGCGCCTGCTTCCTCGTCCGCCACGCGGGGCACGCTGAGCGTATAAGCGGCGGAAACGCCGTCCGGACTGATTTCGATCGCGGTCACCCGCTTCAGGTTGAGCGCATCGGCCGCCGAAAACGGCTCAGCGGCAATGGCCGGTGAAGCAGCCGCGCAAAGCAGCACGATCGCAAGCATCAGACAGCGTGTATTCATCGGAATTCCCTCCTTTTGCGCCATGAAGCCGCATCATACACAAGCAGGGGCAAAGGTTTAAAGGGACAAAGGGGTGGAGGGCACGGCTACAACATAGCGCGGGGTCATGGGGCGGGATGGAACCCTGAACGTGCTTGCCGCACTGACAGGATTCTCGCCGGGCATTCCTTAAAATCAAAAATGAGCGGGTGAAAATTGCGGCTAAGGCCAAAAATCAGGTTGTTTTTCGTCCAATCCCATTGATTTCATAAGCTTTGCTTCGGTCCGACCCCGTCCCCCATCGT
>CAZLHW010000527.1:0-2987 GCA_964559085.1 uncultured Acidobacteriota bacterium
GATGGCCCCGGAAATTCTGCAGATTAGAGGGAATCAGCCAGTTTTCCTTGATACGCTCCTTAATGATGTGCACATAGTCTCCGAGCGGGAAGCCCTTGGTGTCAAATACTCCGCTTTCGGGGCTGTGGATAGCCTTTTGCTCGCTCTCGAATACTTTGAAGCCGGATCCTGATGCTGATGCGGGCAGCGGTTTGACCCCGCCTGGAATCGATTTCGGCGCGGCATTCTCAACCACCTCGTTTTTGGCCGGAGGCGCCGCTGGAGCCGGGACCGGTTTCTCTTTCATCCCGGACGCTGTGAGCGAACCGGAAGCCCATTGTCCCTCGGCGGATCCTTCGGAGGAGGGGCTGGAGGCAACCTCATTAGCCGGCAAGGATATTGCGGGCTTTTGAGGCTCTTCGAGAACTCGGGGCATCGGAGGCAAATCCCGCATCGCGGCCTTTTGTTCGTCCCCGAACCTAATGCGGATCGGGGGCGTTTCTTTCTCGCCCTTCTTATCCCAGTCATACAGATACTTCTTAAGGGTGGCCGCAGACGGCATCATCATTTTTGATTGAGGACGAAGGACGGCGACAGTGCGCCACCTGTCTTCTTCCTCCTGCGCTTTATTGAGCCAGTCTCCCGTGATGGGGGAGAGGACGTGGAGAGGACGATAGATCGCTGTTCGCAATAATTCAGGATACTGGATCAGAGCGAGAAGCATCAGGCAATGCAGGACAATGCTGGAGCTATAGGAGAATAAAGCCCGACCCGTAAACCGTCGATCCGGTTTCTTTGAATGGACATAATCAAACATCACCGAGCTCCGACCAGATTTTTATCCAAGTATAGAAAAGCGGGTTAAGGGCTGTCAATTTCCCGGGCCTGAGCCTTCTCGGCCTGGGCCAGGATTTGGAGGGCAAGCGCCAATGCATTGCGTCCCTCTTCTCCGCTGCACTCCACGCGCTCCTGACCCCGGGTCGCTCTTGCAAATGATTGAAGTTCGAGCATGAGAGGTTCTCTGTTTTCCGGCGTCAGCTTGCGGCCTACAATCTCGGGAATCCCTCCTCCGGGTTTCTGGTTCAGGCCGAAAATGGAGATGTCCTGCCGCGTGTAATCCAGAGAGATATATTCCTGTTTTTGAAACAGCCGAAGCTTTCGAATTTTTTCCATGGATACACGGCTTGCCGTCACATTCGCCACACATCCGTCTTCGAAGTGGAGACGGGCGTTTGCAATATCGATGCGGTTGGTCAGTATGGCAATGCCGACGGCGCTGACCTGGGCTACAGGTGACGGAACCAGCAGGCAGATTATGTCCAGATCGTGGATCATCAGGTCCAGAATGACGTCGATATCGAGGCTGCGCGGCGAAAAAAGGCCCATCCGGTGAGCCTCGAAAAAGCGCGGCCTGCGGACAATTTCGCGCAGCTGCTTCACGGCGGGGTTGAAGCGTTCGAGGTGGCCGACCTGCAGGACGCGGCCGTTAGCCTTTGCGGCCCGGATCAGCCGGTCGGCGTCCTCCAGCGTGTGCGTGATCGGCTTTTCGACGAGGACATGAATGCCTTCCTTCAAAAATTTCTCACCGATCTCTGCATGGAGGGTGGGGGGGGTGGCGATGCTGACGGCATCAACCTTTCCGAACAGTTCTGTGTACGTACTGTAAGCCCGCGTTCCAAGAGGGGCGGCCACTTCTTCCGCCCGGCCCGGAAATGGATCCACAACGCCCACCAGTTCCGTTTCCGGCAGCGCAGCATACACTCTCGCATGATGCCGGCCCAGCGCCCCGACCCCCACAACCCCTACGCGTACCTTATCCATCAAATCTCCCAAATGACGAAGTACGAATTACGAATTAAAAAATCGCCCGCCTTATGTCAGCGAGGCAACCGTTATTCGCACGGTATTTTTTAATTCGTCATTCGTACTTCGTACTTCATCACTCCATAATTGGTTCCATGCCGACAATGGCAATATCATGGCTGTCGGCGGTTTTGATCAACTGCTCGCGATCGAACACAAGTGTGCGTCCGGCATCGATCACGAGAGCAGTTGCTCCAGATGCAATCATCGTTTCTATGGTTGTGATGCCGATTACGGGAATGTCAAAGCGCATATCCTGCTTCGGTTTGCTTACCTTGATTACCGTCAGGTTCTTTTTGTTGGCCAACTCTCCGGCCCGACGGATAACAGCATCCGTGCCTTCCATTGCCTCCACCGCCACAACCGCCTGATCCCGCACCACAATCATCTGTCCGATATCCATCGCCGCTATCCTGTGTGCAATGGGCCTGCCGTACTCCACGTCGGATTTTTCCGAAGCGCTTAAGCCTCTTCGGGTCAGGGTGCCCACAGGGGCCATAAAGGGTTTCAACCAGAGGCTGGAGTCTACCAGGGAAATCCCCGATTCTTCAAGAACGCGGGCCACGCCGCCTATGAGGGAGTCGGTATTTTTTTTCTTTAAACCGGCCAGCATGCGGATCATCGTCAGGTCCGGGAACGAGGAGCCGAAAATCTGCACATGCTTTACCTGGCCGGCCATGATTGCTTTGCGAACCCCGGTAGTCCTGAAGAGTTTAATCAGTTTGCCCAGTTCGCCCAGGCCGAGCCAATGAACAGGATAGCCGCAGGATTCGATTTCGCGAAAGGTCTCTTCTTTGATGGCCGCAACGACAATATCGATGTTTTGCTCCCGGGCGGATTGCAGAACCAGGAATGGGAACCGGCCGTTTCCCGCGATCAGGCCGTATTTTTCTTTGTCAGCCATATCAATTCGAGATTCGAAATTCGAGATTCGAGATTCGAAGTTCAAGATTGAAGGATTTTAATCTCGAATCTTCAATCTCGAATCCGTTAACGGATGAATCCCCGTTGGGAGCTTTCCATGAATTCAATCAGGGTGGATACTTCGGGGACTGTCCATTGAATTTCCTTGGCCTTTGCCAGTGCATCGCCCGTATTCAGCTGTGACCGAAAACAGAGGCGATAGAACTTTTTCAGTTCTTGGA
>CAZLHW010000528.1:0-2983 GCA_964559085.1 uncultured Acidobacteriota bacterium
CGGGGAACAGCGCGTCGGCCGGAGGCACATATCCCTCTTTTCCATCATCCGGATACTGCCGCGCCACGTCCCTGCCGTCGATGAGAATACGCCCCGAATCCGGTCTATTTATTCCAACAAGGCATTCCAGTAGAACGCTCTTTCCCGCTCCCGTAGGGCCCAAAAGAATGAAGTACTCTCCTTCCCGGATCCGAAGCTGAATATCGTGCAACTCAAACTCGCCGAGGTGGATGTTCAAGTTTTCAATTTTTATCATGAGATTACCAAACGTATCCTTTGCCGCCCATACGGTGCATAACGTAAATGCTGAGCCCGCTGACGGCAACAAGCGCAAATGCAATTCCAAAGCCGTATTCCAGCTCTCCGTACTCAATCGCCGTCCACATGGCCACCGGAAGGATGTCCGCCTGATGAAGATGCAGGGCTTGATAAATCGGGGAATAGCGCGCCGGCGGCAACTCCCGAAAAGTCCCGCAGAAGAGAAGAACGGCGCCGAATTCCGCCATCGCGCGCGCCCAGGCGAGAATAAAGCCCGCCAGCAGCCCCGTTCGGCTGAGCGGCAACGTCACGGTCCGGAATGCCAGCCAGTGCGAGCTTCCCAGGGAGCGGGCGACCTGTTCATACCGGGGATTGACGCCGTCAAACGCAGCCTTCCAGGCGCTTAATCCGATAGCCAGGGAAAGGACCAGTTGTGCGACAACGATTCCGGGAAGAAGGGAATGAGCAACCTGCACCCGCAGGCAGGTCTGCAACCGATGCAGGAATCCATATTGAAAAACAACAATAAGGCAAAGGCCAACCGAAGACGCGGGCAGGACGATGACCGATGAAAAAAGCACGTCGATTAAAGATCGACCCGGAATTTTAAATCGCGACAGCGCATAGGCCGCCGGAATGCCAAGAATTGCCGCAATAAGGGCCGTCAATGTCGAAGTGGCGACCGACAGGTTCACGGAGCGCCAGAAGGCCGGATCTTTCCACAGTCCGCCGGCAAATTCATGAGCCCGGCTGGTTTTTCGCCACAGATCCATTCCCTCGGGGGCGGCAAGCTTTTTGGGGAATAATTCTCCCGCGTTGCTCAAAAAAAGCCAGCACGAGGCCCGCACCAGCAATACGGCAGCCGCATAGAAAGTTGCCGTCATCAGGTGACCCGGCGCACGGCTCGGGACTTTGCAGCGAGCCGGAAGGCGATTTTTACCAGACATAGCTTTTTCTTCCGATGATGCGCACGGCGCCCATTGTGCCGATTGCCATGAGTATGCAGAGAAGACTTAAAGAGACCACCCACCCCATCATGCCTCCGTTCCAGTCCAGATAGACCGCAAAGGCGAGCGTATCGGTTTTCCCTTCGGTGCCGCCGACAAAGAGCATCAAGGCTTCCCATTCGGCGGCGGCGCGCGCCCAGACCACAATCAGGCTGGCGATAATACCGCGCCGGGCTAAGGGGAGCGTGACATGAAAAAAGGTGCGCTGCCGCGACGCGCCAAGCGATCTGGAGACAAACTCAAACCGCGGATTAATTCTGTCGAAGGCTGCTTTCATCAACCGGGCGCAGAAGGCCACCGTGACCACAAACTGCGCGAACACCACGCCGGTCGCCGTGCGGCTGATGCTGATTCCAAATAAATCAAAGATGTCGCGGACGGGAAAGGTATGGGTAAATCCAAAAAGAAACGCGCCTACCGCGGCGGGCGGAACCAGCACCGGCAGATCCATAAGGGTCGCCATCCATACAGAGCACGGGATCCGAAACCGCGAAAGGGCATATCCGGCGGGGATCCCGATACAAAGAGAGCATGCCGTAGCAGCGGTTGCCGTCCACGCCGTCAGGAAGAGGCGTCTCCACAATCTCGGGTGACAAAAAAAATATAAACTGTCGCTCAAGCCCAAATAGACCGCATTACTGAGAACAAGCAACAGATATCCAGCAAGGATAGCGATTATGCAGACCAGACAGACTGCGGGCCAGATCCGGAAATGGTGTTTCGACTTGTCTCCCATTAAAAGCTCCTGCGCACGGTGGCGCCTTAGTCCCCCGCTCGCATCGTTTTCCGCTGACGGATCACTTCTCCAAGAAGAGGCCCGACTTCTTCACGGGCAACCGGACGGGAAGGATCCTTCACAATTGCTGCGGCATGAACCAGCCACTGCATGAGCTGGTCCGTCGTAACATCCGGCGCTGCTTGAAATCCCTCCTTGTCGCGCGGGATCGACCCGACGGCGTATGCATGACTCAGAAAGATTTCGCGGCCCTGATCCGAAAGAATGAAGCGTTTGAGCAGTTCTGCCGCTTCCGGATATTTGGAAAACGCCAGCCGGGCTACGGGCAGGCGTATTACTCCCCGGTAGTGGAAGGGAAGCGGTATGATTTCGCAGTCGCGCAGATACAGGACAGCCGTGGTCGCCCATACGATCGTGGCGTCAATCAGATTATGCTGCGCCGCGTTGCCCAGTTCGGGAATGCACTTCGCGCTCATGGTCGCATTGCGCTGCACTTCTTCCCAGATGCCGGCCTTTTTAAAAACCTTTTCATGCTCAATCCCAATAGCACATGCCCTTGGATTGCCGATACCGACTCGAACCCCCGGCCTGGCAAAATCCTCAATCCTCTCAATTCGCTTCGGATTCCCCCGCGGGGTCAGAATAACAGTGACGAAATGCGCGGCAATATCGCGTTGGGGGTCATAATCCGCGACATAACCTCTTTCAGCGGCCTGGAGCATATAGAACTCCTCGCCCGGCATGTAGAGATCCCCTTCGCGGGAACGGCTGATGTCCGCAATAAAATAGCCGGACCCTTTAAAGGCGAAATTAACCCGCAGGTTGGGATGCAGTTTTTGAAATCGGGTCTGGATTTCTCTGAGAGACGAACGCTGCCCGACGCCCGCATGAAATAAAATCGTCCTTTCCCGGCTGCACTGAATATTTGAAACCAGGAGACACACAGTTCCAGCACGCAACAGAAGGTGTTTCAAACAGGCTT
>CAZLHW010000529.1:0-1643 GCA_964559085.1 uncultured Acidobacteriota bacterium
TAGTACCATAGCCGAAATTTCGCACCGGTTTATGGCAACCCGGTTTCTGCATGGACGGGTCTGAAGAAGCCGATTTGCCAAGTGCATTGATTCAAGCGAAGCAATCAGGAGGGTTCACAATGAAAAAAGCACTGCAAAGGGCAGTCTCGGCGGGCGCTCTTTGTTTTTTGATTTTAATCGGCACTACCGCAGCGATGGCGCAATCAGGCGGCCAGGCGTGCACACGCGAAGGCCTCAAGGCGATCACGGACAAATTTTTCACGGCGCTTGAGGCGCGGAATCCATCCCTCGCGCCGCTGGCGCCCGGCGCACGATACACGGAAAACGGGCTGGAAGTTGCCATTGGAAAAGGCGCCTGGGAAACGGGCGGCAAGGTGACGTTCAAACGCGGCATGGCGGACACCCAAAAATGCGGCACGCACACGCAGGCCGTCATTGATGAAAGCGGCAAACCGATGCTCTACGGCGTCCGCCTCGAGGTGGACAAAGAGAAAATTTCCGAGATCGAAGCCATTGTTGTTCGCGGGAAAGAGGTGCTGGATGTAAAAGCCATCCTGGACACCAAAGACCAGGATTGGGAAAGCATCCTTCCTCCGGAACAGCGCAGTTCGCGCCTCGCCATGATGGCGGCCGCGGACGATTATTTCGAACTGTTCGTCAAAGAGCAAAAGCCGAAAGTCTCTGAACTCGCTTTCGGCAAGGTCTGCGACCGCTGGGAAAACGGCATGCAAACCACGAAGGGAGGGATGAATCAGGGAGTCCCCATGCCGGAGCACAATTGCTCGCCCAAGGGGTTCGCCGACATGACCCACAGCCCGCGAAGATTTCTGGTCGATGTCGAAACAGGCGTCGTGGTCGCTTATACACTTTTTAACAATATCTGGCCTGATTTCCATATGTTCAAAATGAGAAACGGCCAAGTGGATTGGATCCAGGCTTATTTTGAGTACAGCAAACAATACAAAACCATAGGCTGGCCGGACGAACCGGCGTGCAAATAACCTCGAACCAGGAGAAAGCTCATGAGACGATGGATAGGATTTGTGCTTGTTGCAGTTGCAGCGGTATCGATGATGATGACGGTATCCTGCGCGCCTCCCGCCGAAGCCCCCTCCAGCAGCTACGCGGAGGACCGCGCCCAGATTGAAGACCTTCAGGCCCGTTACCTGTTTGCCCTGGATTTCTTCGATATGGACACCTACGTCTCAACCTTTACCGAAGACGGCGTGCTGGACATCATCGCCTACCAGGCCAAGGGGCGCGCCGAGATCCGCAAAAAGCTTGAGGAGGCGCGGCCCGTGTTCGATCAGGCATCGGCGCCCAAGGGCAAGGAGAAATATCGTCCGACCGGACGCCATAACATCACCAATATCGTTCTCAAAATTGAAGGCAATAAGGCAACGGGCAGAGCCTATTGGTTTCATTACAGCAATAACAACCCGGAACGGCGCGCGGTTCTGGATGGCTACGGCCATTACGAAGACGAGCTGGTCAAGGTGAACGGCAAGTGGCTGTTCAGCAAACGCGTCATCTATAATGAAGGCGTTGCGGAATGGATCGGACCGGACAAGAATCCCTGCTGGTAAACACAGGACAGGGGCGTTCCCGCCGGAGCCGCCTTGGGCGGCCTTGTGCGGATTGTC
>CAZLHW010000529.1:1653-2975 GCA_964559085.1 uncultured Acidobacteriota bacterium
GGGGGGGGTGTGGCGGCGGCGCGCCCACCACGGGGGCGCGCCCGCCCCCCCGGGGGGGGCGGCCCCGCCGGGTCCGAAGGCCCGGGTCGGCAGGGATGATTACAGCCCGTACGCGAATCCGGCTATAATGCATGCCCAATAACATTAATCCCTGGAGGAGAACCGGCTATTGCAACGGCATGGGAACCGGGAATTGTGCAGCTGCTGGAAACAAGCGCAATGCAGGCGGAGGAACCGTTGCTGAAAAACCGCTTTGTCCTGATCGGATTGTTTAAAAACGAGCCGGCTTTTGCCGAGAGAGCCGCGGTTATTCCCGGCGCAAAGGAAGGATGAAAACACTTTCTCGAACCAAGGGACTCGGACAGGACTTGATCGTTACCAGAGAGAGTACAAGCATTACTCTCTGGTCCGGGTCGGGAAACCGGCACACTGTTTTCGATTATGCGGCGCCTCATCTGCCGGGGCTGGAGTATGCGCGCAACCTTCTGGCCGCGCTGGCCTTCAACCCTCACGCGCAGTCGTGTCTGGTTCTGGGACTCGGCGGAGGCTCCATTCCGCGAATGCTGCTCGCCGCGCGGCCGCAGATGGCCGTCGAGGCGGTGGAGATCGATCCGGCAGTCGTGGATCTCGCGGAACGGTATTTTCACATTCGCGATTTGCCCCGATTCACCCTTCATCTGCAAGACGCAGCGACCTTCCTTGAACACTGCACCTCCCGATACGGAATCATCATCGTTGATACATATGTCGGAGAACGGTTCCCGAGTCAGTGCGCCACGCAGGACTTTATCCGAAATGCCGGGAAATGCATGTCCGAAGGCGGCGTGCTGGCAATCAACTGGCTGAACCAAAGCGCACCCCTGAAAAAGAATCTGCTTAATTGTCTACAGAGGATCATCGGTCCGGTCTGGCAGCTTCCGGGATTGAAAACGCACAATGTCCTCTATTTCGCAGCCGCAGAGACATTTGAATTACCCAGCTTGCTGTCGACTGCGGCATTTGTGGAAGCGGAAATTCCCTTCGCTAATTCACTCAAGCGCCTCGCGCAGCGTCTTCGCCATCCAGCGTAGTCCGAGCCGCGGATTTTGAAGCAGGCCCGTAGACGCACCAGACGCCCCGGGCATGCGGATTCACGCAGGTGGAGCGCAAAGCAGTGTAAACTGGCTGCGTTCGCGCCGGAGCCGATTACGGGCGCCGTGAGCACCGCAGGTGCGCGGCAGTGCAGCCCAGGCTGAAGGATGCGAAGCATCCGAAGGCCTGGGGGTCTCGCGCGCATCACGCACAAGTAGAGTCGAAAGGTGACGCGGTGACGAAGGCGACGG
>CAZLHW010000530.1:0-2973 GCA_964559085.1 uncultured Acidobacteriota bacterium
GGCTCTTTGGTGCCCGGATGCAGTGGAGGCGGCAGCGGGCTTGGAAGATCCGCTTGTATGTTGTAAAAGTGTGTAGGGATTGCGGATTCCGGTAAGGTAATTTTGGTGTCGGTCATTCTCTTCCTCCTATCGGGATTTGCTAGCGTAGCACAGGAACGGCCGGATGTCAGGCATACTTATTCCGAAGATCCCGGCATACGCGGCGAGGCGGAGCCGCTCGGAAATGCTCCCTATTCATGTCCTTGCCCGACAACCCTGCAAATCTGTTAGAATAGGCCCACCCAATCCGATCCGGCAACTGGGGGAGGCCATGCAGAACACCCGGGATAGCGCAAACGAACAGGCTCGCTTTATTGAATCCTTCTTCCAACACTCCGCAAATCCACTGGTGTTCCTCGACAAAAATTTTAACTTCATACGCGCGAATCAGGCTTATGCCGTGGCCTGCGGCAAGGATCCGGAAGAACTTGTCGGCCGCAATTATTTCGAGCTTTATCCGGATGCGGAAAACCAGGCCCTTTTCGAAGAGGTTGTGCGCACGAAAACTCCACACGCGGCCTTCACAAAACCTTTTTCTTTTCCGGATCACCCGGAATTGAAAGAAACCTACTGGGAGTGGACTCTCACCCCGGTTCTCGGGCCGGCGGGGGAGGTGGAATTTCTTTTCCTCGCACTGAAGGATGTAACAAGAGCGAAACAGGCAGAGGAGGATTTGCGCAGCGCCTACAGTTATTCCCGCAGCCTGCTCGAGGCCAGCCTGGATCCTCTGGTAACCATCAATACCGAAGGGAAAATTACCGACGTAAACAAGGCTACCGAGCTGGCGACGGGCGTTGCGCGCGAGCAGCTGATCGGAAGCAGTTTTTCAGACTATTTTACGGATCCGCAAAAGGCCAATGACGGATACCAGCGCGTATTCGAGAAGGGACTGGTTCGGGATTATCCCCTGACGATCCGCCATATTTCGGGCGCCACGACCGACGTCCTCTACAATGCAACGCTGTATCGCAATGATGCAGGCCGGATTCAGGGCGTGTTTGCCGCCGCACGGGATATAACAGAGCTGAAAGCGGCAGCCCGGCGCCGCGATTTCACCGCGGCTCTTTTAAAGCTTTTCGCCCAGAAAACGTCTCTGAAAGAGTACCTGGATTCCGTACTGCAGGTCATACGCAACTGGGCGGAGTGCCAGGCGCTTGGAATTCGCATCGTAGACTCCGATAACAAAATTCCCTACGGATCGTGCTACGGCTTTTCTCAGGATTTCCTGAAACTTGAGAACAATCTGTCGCTCGCCAGTAACAACTGCCTCTGCATACGCGCAATTGCGCGCAAATTCGAAGATCAGGACGGCGATATACTAACCTCGGGCGGGTCCTTCCTTTGCAATAACGGACCGGCGTTTGTAAGCAAGCTCTCCGTTGGGGATCAGGCCGTTTACCGCGGGCATTGCATCAAATTCGGGTTCACCTCTTTATCCGTTATCCCCATCACTTATCGCGACCGGACTCTCGGAGCTATCCACATGGTCGATTCAAGAGAGGCCTTTTTCTCTCCGGAGACCGTCGAGTTCCTCGAATCGATTGCGCCCTTGATCGGCGAAGCAATCCACCGCTTTCGCGCCGAAGAAGAACTTGCCCGATACCGCGACCGACTTGAAGAACTGGTGCAGCAGCGCACCGCGGAACTGGAAACCGCAAACGCGCATCTGCAGAAGGAAATCGTCGAACGAGGCATCGCCGAAGAAAATCTGCGCCGCACCGCGGAAGAGTTGTCCCGCTCAAACAGAGATCTGGAGCAGTTTGCCTACGTGGCCTCGCACGATCTGCAGGAGCCTCTTCGCGCCGTATCGGGATATATTCAGCTCCTGCAGCAGCGGTATGCCGACAAACTGGACGAAAAAGCTCTGCAATATATCGAAGGCGCCGTAGACGGCGCCGCGCGCATGCAGCGGCTCATAACCGACCTGCTCGCGTTCTCTCGCGTCGGCACCCGGGAACGCACCGTTCAATGGACCGACCTGTCGAAAATTCTCGAGTCTGCATTGGAAAACCTGAAAGTCGGAATCCGGGAGGCTGATGCCGCAATCACCTGGGATCCCCTTCCCAAACTAAATGTAGATTCGACACAGATCGCACAGCTTTTTCAAAATTTGATCAGTAATGCAATTAAGTTCCGCAGCCGGCAAACGCCCAGGATCCACATCGGCGCCACAAAGCGCCAGGATGCCTGGCTGTTTTCCGTAGAAGACAATGGAATCGGCATCGATCCCCGGTACACCGAGCGCATTTTCATGATTTTTCAACGCCTGCATACGCGACGCAAATACCCCGGAACCGGAATTGGGCTGGCTAGCTGCAAGAAGATCGTGGAACGCCATGGGGGAAAAATCTGGGTGGAATCCGTTCCCGAAAAGGGATCGACCTTCTACTTCACTCTTCCCTGCTGACAGAGTCCATATCGGCGGCAGCATCGGCAGAAGGGACGCTCGCCGTCTTCTTTTTGTGACATCCTGCCATGGGTAATTCTACCCACGATTCAATGCGTATTTACGCGAATTGATACCTTTTCTCTCTCGTAGTTTAATAGCCACAGTTGCAGCCGGCGCCTGAAGGCATGAAGGCGAAATAAAATAAAAAACAGAAAGAGACGGGCTGTAACGACAGGAAAGGTGGTAATTTCGGGTGTTTTTAAGCAGATCCGTCCGGGAACGGATCTGCGGCAATTATAAAATTTCCGCGGTCGCTGTTTCTGAATGACCGCGAACGGGTTGTGGGGACTGAAACCAAATTACCGGTACGGATAGGGGGGGCCGATAAAGAGGTAAGTCCCCACGAAGGTTTTCACGAAGCGCGAGCAAACACTCATCCCTATCGACGGTCTCCAATCCCCGTGAGACCGTTCCCGCCGCTTAAACCTGCTGCGAACACGATAGGGCTTCGGTTGCCTTGACCGGAGCGCTTTTTCAGTTATTTC
>CAZLHW010000531.1:0-2970 GCA_964559085.1 uncultured Acidobacteriota bacterium
GGCAAGGTGCTTGGGGGCCAATCTCACGCCGCGCGGAGGCGGAGATGCGGGGACATGGTTGACGACGAGCGCCAACGAAGCAGATGCCCACGCAACGCTAGAACATATTCTTCAATTATTGTTGCCTGAGGTTGACCATGAGACACAATCTGTTTCAATCGCTGCAGAAATTTCCGGTGACGGGTGCCCGATGGGGCGAATTGTATTCTTTGCCTCAGCTTGAAAAGGCGGGCGTGGGCCCTATTTCCAGACTTCCGCTCAGCATCCGCATCCTGTTGGAATCTCTGCTGCGCAACTGCGACGGCAAGCGCATAAACGAAGAAGATGTTGTCCGTCTGGCAAACTGGGGGCCAACCGCAGCCCGGACGGACGAAATTCCGTTCGTTGTGGCCCGGATCTTGCTGCAGGACTTCACCGGCGTTCCTCTGCTCGTCGATCTCGCGTCCATGCGGTCGGCCGTCAACAGGATGGGACTCGATGCCGGCATCATCGAACCGCTGGTTCCCGTGGATCTGGTTATCGATCATTCCGTGCAGGTGGATTATTTCGGGCGGCCGGATGCCCTCGAGCTGAACCTGGACATGGAGCTGAAACGCAACCATGCGCGCTATCGCTTCCTGAAGTGGGGGATGCAGGGATTCCGTGGATTCAACGTGATTCCTCCGGGAATCGGCATCTGCCACCAGGTGAACCTCGAGTATCTTGCCAAAGTTGTTCAGGAGAATCAGGGCCTTTATTATCCTGATACTCTCGTGGGCACGGATTCACACACGACCATGATCAACGGCCTTGGGATTCTGGGTTGGGGCGTCGGAGGAATTGAAGCGGAGGCCGGAATGCTTGGGCAGCCGGTTTATTTCCTGACCCCGGATGTTATCGGCGTCCGTGTATCCGGCACACTCCGCGAGGGAGTCACGGCTACCGACCTGGTCCTATATGTTACCGAGTTGCTTCGGAAAACAAATGTCGTAGGCAAGTTCGTCGAATTTTTTGGTCCGGGAGTCGCACGCCTGCCGGTTCCCGACCGGGCCATCATCAGCAATATGTCTCCCGAATACGGAGCAACGGCGGCGCTGTTCCCCGTCGACGAGGAGACCTGTTCGTATCTGGAAGCGACCGGAAGATAAAAGGAAGAGCTCGAGTCTGTGCGGAACTACTACAAGGCACAGCGGATGTTCGGCACGCCGGAAGACGGGCGGATCGATTACAGCAGTGTGCTGGAGCTGAATCTGGAGGAAATCGAGCCCAGTGTCGCCGGACCTCGGCGCCCGCAGGACCGGATCCCTTTGTGGCGACTGAAGCAGGAGATGCGGCGGATGCTGCTGAAGCCCTCCAGTGAAAGCGGCTACGGAAAGACGGAAGCGGACATTGACATGGAATTTCCGGTGGCGCTTTCCGACGCGGCGTCCGCATCCAGACCCGCCCGTTTGCGCCATGGCTCCGTCGTCATTGCTTCCATAACCTCCTGCACGAATACGTCCAATCCGACTGTCATGATTGCCGCAGGGCTGGTGGCAAAAAAGGCAGTGGAGTCCGGCATCGCACCGCCTCCCTATGTGAAGACCTCGCTGGCCCCGGGTTCCCGCGTTGTCAGCGAATATCTGGAGAAGGCGGGATTGCAGAAGTACCTCGATCAGATAGGGTTCAATGTGGTGGGCTACGGTTGCATGACGTGCATCGGCAACTCGGGACCGCTGCACCCGGCCATCGAAGATCTGGTTGCCCAAAAGGATCTGGTGCTTGCAAGTGTTTTGAGCGGGAACCGGAACTTCGAGGCGAGAATCCACCAGTCCGTCAAAGCCAATTTTCTCATGAGTCCTCCCCTCGTGGTTGCCTATGCGCTTGCGGGCAGAATCGATATCGATTTGACGACGGAACCTCTTGCGAAAAATGCGCAGGGGCGGGAAGTCTATCTGCGGGATCTCTGGCCGACGCTTGAGGAAGTCCGCAACTGCATTAACAGTTCGCTGGACCCGGAATCCTACGGGCGCAATTACTCCGATTTCGCACGCCGGAATCCGCTATGGAACGATATCCCTTCGGCCGTCGGCGCGATTTACGAATGGGACAGGAATTCAACCTATATTCAGGAACCGCCGTATTTCGAGAATTTTGAGAAGACGCCCCGGCGAATCGAGGATATTCGCGGTGCACGCCCGCTGGCGATACTGGGCGACTCGGTTACCACCGACCATATCAGCCCGGCCGGCTCCATCAAGCCGGAATCCCCCGCAGGCATCTATCTTCAGCAACGGGGCGTCATGGTTCAGGATTTCAACAGCTATGGCGCGCGGCGGGGAAATCACGAAGTCATGATCCGCGGTACCTTCGCCAATGTGCGCTTACGGAATCGAATGGTTCCCGGAACCGAGGGCGGTGTGACGAAATTTTATCCGGGCGGCATCCAGATGGCGATTTATGATGCGGCCTGTAAATACCAGGAAACGGGTACGCCCCTTGTCGTAATCGCAGGGCAGGAGTACGGCACGGGCAGTTCGCGGGACTGGGCGGCAAAAGGTACCTATCTGCTCGGCGTTCGCGCAGTCCTCGCTCAGAGCTTCGAGCGCATCCACCGGAGCAACCTTGTGGGCATGGGAGTGCTTCCCTGCCAGTTCAAGGAAGGCGCCAATGCTGCAACTCTGGGGCTGGACGGAAGCGAGGTCTTCGATTTGGTGGGGATCGGCGGCGATCTGAAGCCCAGGCAGGAAGCATCCCTCATTATTCACCGATCCAACGGTACGACCGAAACGGTTGCGGTTACGGTGCGCATCGATACACCCATTGAAGCGGATTACTACAGGCACGGCGGCATCCTGCCCTACGTGTTGCGAAATATAATCGGCGGCTAGGAGCGAGTCCGAGAATTAGGAAATGTCGCCCTTGCGCCCAAAGGATTCCGGCGGCGCCCCGGCCAAAGCGTAGGTTGGGGTACCCCGCCGAGGGCCACAAAAACCAACCGACCGCCCCCCC
>CAZLHW010000532.1:0-2967 GCA_964559085.1 uncultured Acidobacteriota bacterium
CTCGTGACGCCATTTTTGAATTTCTGCATGATTCCCTGAGAGGAGCACTTCCGGAACGGCATGCCCCTGATATTCCGCCGGCCTTGTGTACTGCGGATAATCCAAAAGGCCGGTCGAAAAACTTTCGTTGATCGCGGATTCCCAGCGACCCAAGGCGCCGGGAATGAGGCGAACCACCGAATCAAGGACCACCATCGCCGGGATTTCCCCCCCGGTCAGGACGAAATCTCCAATGGAGATTTCCCTGTCAACAAGACAATCGATTACCCTCTGGTCCACTCCTTCGTATCGGCCGCATTGCAGCAGAAGATGCGGAATTGTAGAAAATTCTACCGCCAAATTTTGAGACCAGGTCTTCCCTTGAGGAGTCAGGAGCACAACCTGGCCCTTCCAGTCCTTCTGCCCGCCGCGGCAATACTCGATTGCCTCAAACAAAGGAGCCGGCATGAATACCATGCCCTCCCCTCCGCCATAGGGACGATCGTCAACAGATCGATGCTTATCTTTGGCGAAATCCCGCAGATTTACGATGCGGATATCCACCAATCCCTTTTGCCTGGCGCGACGGAGTATTCCGCACTCCAACACGCCGGTAAACAGTTCGGGAAAAACTGTTATGATATCAAACCTCATTCGTTCAGGTCCATTAATCCTTCGGGCGGATCGATGACTATCTGCTTTTCGCCGGGAGAAATCCGCACACAGATGTTTTCCACCGCAGGGACCAGGAATTCCCGATCAAAACACTTTACGACAAGCTGGCTGGTTCCGGCGATATGAAGAACCTCGGACACAACGCCCACCGCATTGCCGCGAACATCCTCAACCGAGCACCCGATGAGGTCGTGATCAAAATAGGTGCCCTCGGGAAGAGGCATAGCCCGATCCGCTGGAATCTCAACCCAACAGTTTACATAGGATTCTGCCGCCGTGATGGTGTCGACACCGGCAAATTTCAGAACGCGTCGGCCCTTATGTTCCCAGGATTCCTCAAGAATGAGGCGTTCCCGGCGCCCGCTGTCCGTTGTCAGCCACACCTCATTCAGGAGCTTGAAGCGATCAGGGAAATCCGTATACAAGTCGGCCAGGACCTCGCCACGATTTCCTCGGGTCCTGGCGATTCTGGCAACTGCGATGAAAGAAGGGGGTGCGTCCGGCGCCACTATTCCAGGATTTCCAGCACAAATCGCTTCTTAAGTTTCATCCCTGCAGCGCCGAGAAGGGTTCGGATACAGCGGGCCGTACGCCCCTGCTTTCCGATGACCTTTCCAAGGTCGCTAGGCGCAACCCTCAACTCAAGTACAGTGGTCTGCTCTCCTTCCACTTCGGTAACCGACACCTGCTCGGGATTATCCACAAGCGCTTTCGCAATCAGTTCTACCAGTTCTTTCATTTCCGCATCCTCCTCCGAGACGACACATCATCGCAAAACTCGGGAGCATCCATCGGATGCGAGCAAAAGACGGATACGAGCAGGCCCTAATTAGCCGGCGCAGATTCCGGCGGAGCAGCCTTTTTCAGAAGGGAGTTCACCGTATCTGAAGGTTGAGCACCGCACGCCAGCCAATGACGAACTCGATCCATTTTCAGCTCGACCAACGGGGGATTCGTTGTGGGACAATAACTTCCCACAATCTCTACGAAATTCCCGTCTCGTTTTTGCCTCTGCTCCGAAACCACCACTCTATAAAAGGGCTTCTTTTTTGCCCCCATGCGTGTCAAACGTATTCTTAACAAAATGCCTCCTCGTATTTACAACCTTTAAACCATGACAATTCTGGCATATAACGAGACCGGATTCAACCTCGGCAATCGGGCTTCGTTTGGACAGGGAACAAAAAAAAGGATAGAGCAGAAAGGGGAAGCTTCCTCCTGCTTCCCCTCTCCATCTATCCCGACCTTCTCCTGCAAATCCTACATATATGGGAATTTTAGGCCTTTGAACATGCGCGGCATAATCCCGCGGCTCAGGCTCTTCATCATTTTTCTTGTTTCAACGTACTGCTTCAGCAGCTGATTGATTTCCGAAACCGGGCGGGCACTGCCGCGGGCGATTCTCTTTCTCCGGCTGCTGTTCAGAATCTGATGATTTCGCCGTTCCTCCGGCGTCATTGAATTAATGATCGCCTCAATGTGAATCAGCTCTTTCTCGTCCACTTTCAGCTTGTTGATTCCCCGCAAAGGCCCCATGTTGGGCAGCATACCCAGTATCTGGTCCAAAGGCCCCATCTGGCGGACCTGCCGCAGTTGTTCCTTGAAATCATCCAGCGTGAACTCATCCTTGCGTATTTTTTCCGCAAGCTCAGCAGCCTGCTCCCGGTCGACTGCTTCTTCGGCTTTTTCAATAAGAGACAAAACATCGCCCATACCGAGCATGCGGCCGGCCAATCGATCCGGGAAAAATGGTTAGAGAGCCTCCCCTTTTGCCCCCGTTCCCACAAGATTGCTGCAATGGCCGGTCACGCTTTTAATGGAAAGGGCTGCGCCGCCGCGCGCATCGCCGTCCATTTTTGTGAGAATGACGCCCGTAAGCCCTAATCGATCGTGAAATTCCCTGGCGCTGCGAACCGCATCCTGCCCCGTCATCGCATCCGCCACAAGGAGAATTTCAACCGGAGGCGCCGCTTTTCGAATATTCTCCAGCTCTTGCATCATTTCATCATCGATATGAAGCCGGCCGGCGGTATCGATCAGAACAACATCGTAGCCGCTGTTGCGCGCATAGCGCAGCCCCTTTTCCGTCCTCGAAACCGGATCTTGATCCTCTGCCGGATCGAAATACCCCAACTTGTTGTTCTCGCATAGAACGCGCAACTGCTCCACCGCCGCGGGACGATAGACATCCACCGAAAACAGAAGAGGGGTATGGTTGTTCCTGGCCAGCCAGTAGGCCAGCTTTGCCGTGCTTGTTGATTTGCCGGATCCCTGCAGTCCAACCATGAGGAAAACGCTAGGGGGCTGTTTTGA
>CAZLHW010000533.1:0-2964 GCA_964559085.1 uncultured Acidobacteriota bacterium
ATTAAGAAAGAGAACTCCTCCGGAAATTTGCAAATGGATCTAACCGCAGAGCGCGCTATACGCGCTTCTTCACCGCTGAGGCCGCCTCCTCCGGAGTTTCGAGGGAGAGCCCTTCAGTTCGTTGCTCAGTTTGTCCATCCGCCCAATCGGTAAACTGACCTTAAAGGAGCACAATGTCGACCAAGGTTGCGCTATTCATTTTATTTATTGTGGGGGGCCTTCTGCCCTCGCTGCATACGCAGGACCAGCCTGCGGTAATGATCAGGCCAAGGGCTTCCGAAGATATTATTCTTGCGGTTGCGGATGTTCAGCCTGCCACACCGGAAAAATCCGTTGAGCTTTCGGAAGCGCTTAAAGTTTTTAATCAGGTTCTCTGGGACGACCTTTCTTTTTCGGGATTTTTTACGCTTGCCGGAAAGAGTTTTTATCCCCCGCAGCCGATAATCAGACCGGAACAGGACATTCGCTATGAGGAATGGGAAGCACTCCCTTTCCGTATAAGCTTCATGACCGTAGGCACGCTGAACATAAATAACGGCGTTTTAAGCGCGGATTTGAGTGTTTACGACCCGAAGCAACGCACAAGGAGTTTTCAAAAAGCAATTACCGGCACTCCGGATCAGATCCGTACCATTGCGCATCGCTGGGCAGATACGATTGTTTATAACCTGACCGCCGGCGCTTCCCGCGGGATTGCATCCACCAAAATTGCTTATTCCTCCCGCCGCGGAAATACCAAAGAAATCTACATTGTCGACTATGACGGCTACAATGCCCAGCCTTTCACACATAACGGCTCCAGTAATCTCTTTCCAAACTGGTCCTCGGACAACTCCAAGCTGGCATTTGTGAGCTATCGCACGGGGAAGCCGGAGATTAACATATTTTCCTATATCGACGGTTCCCGTCTTACCTTCCCCAGCTTCAATTCTCTGGCGTCCACACCGGCTATCTCCCCCGATGGCAGGCAGATCGCCTTCGATTTGCGCACCACACGCCCCGCCGGGGATACGGACATCTTCATCTCCAACCTCGACGGCTCCAATCGGCGCAATATTACAAATCATCCTGCTCTGGACACCTCTCCCACTTGGTCCCCTTCGGGAAAACAAATAGCGTTTGCGTCAAGCCGTGAAGGTCGCGGCGGGCAAATATTTATTTGTGATACGGACGGCTCGAATATTCGCAGAATAGTAAAAGAAGGCGGCGACGCCGCCTCTCCTGCGTGGTCCCCCGACGGCAGATGGTTGGCTTTTCAATGGAAACCGCATCTGAGCGTCAACTACGACATCTTTGTTGCAGAGGTCGGAAGCGGCAGCATCCGGCAGATTACGAGCGAGGCCTGTAGCAATGAAAGCCCTTCCTGGGCTCCTGACGGCAGGCACATCGCATTTCAGTCCAATCGAGGGGGAACAACGCAGATTTACATACTGCTTCTCGGGGATTCGCGTGCGCGCAAAATCACCAGTCAAGGGACGAATACCAGCCCGTCTTGGAGCGGGTATTTTTAATTTTAGCACGTTCGGTTTTTTGGTTGCTGATTGGGTTATCCTCCCTCGGGTCGCGTGCTATACTGCAAAAAAAATTGTGTTTGGTTCATGGAGCGCTGCTTTTGACCCAATTTCTAAAAGGATACGACAAGGAGAGACCGCAAATGAAAAGATCATCGTACCTGTCCACTGCCGCAATCGCAGTAATGCTGGCCACCGTTCTTCTGTGCGGCGGCTGCGCCAAAAAAACGAAGCCGACGGCGCCCTCCACCGCAAAAATTGAGACTCCCTCGACCGCTGCAACGCCTGCGGCTTACCCGGCGCCTACCCTTTCACTTACGGCGTCTCCTGCTGCGATTCAGAAAGGAGAATCCACAACCATTACCTGGAAAACATCCAACGCGACGAGCGTGATTCTGGATAATGGCATTGGAACGGTCGAAGCCTCAGGAAGCAGAACCGTGAGCCCGGCGGTCTCTACAACCTATTCGGCGCGTGCAAAAGGGCCCGGCGGCGATGCCGTCGCGGAGGCAAGAGTCACGGTTTCGGCTCCGACAGCCGTAATCCCTCCTCTGCCCGCAATTTCGGATGCCGCTTACTTCGAAGCGAACATCAAAGATATCTTTTTTGATTATGACCAGTACACCTTGCGGGATGATGCGCGCGCGGCCCTGCAGAGCAACGCCAGGGCGCTTGCGGAACGGCCCGGAATACGAATCACTATTGAAGGCCATTGCGACGAGCGGGGCTCTGAAAAATACAACCTCGCGCTCGGTGACATGCGCGCCAATGCTGCAAAGGATTTCCTGATATCGCTCGGCGTAGACGCCAGCCGCATCGACACGGTTTCCTTCGGCGAGGAGAGACCTTTTTGCGAAGAGCAAAACGAGGAATGCTGGCAGAATAATCGCCGTGCGCATTTCGTTATGCGCTAAGGCGGCTTTTCTTATGAAGCCCCGGCCCGCAGCGACGTCTTTGCGACAAGCGCGCTCCCTTTTTCATTGGAACAGCTGCCGATGAGCCGAGGTCCCTGTACTGTCTATCCGCTTTTGGTCGGATAACGCCTTTGTTAAAGCGCCGTTTGGACAGGCGGCGAATACGGCTGAAATTGACAGAGGAAAGAACTCATGAACAGAAACATAGGCTTGCTTATTTTGTTTTGCTTCGGATGCGTCCAAATGACGGCGCGGGCCGGCACTAAGGAAGAGCTGATGCGGCTCCAGAATGATGTCCTCGCTCTTCAAAACCAGCTGCGCGAATTTGAAAAAAATCTTACGGAAAAAATCGATGGACTGAAGAGCCTTGTTGTCCAGCTCAACGATGAATTTGCAAACTCGGGAATTACTCTGAAACAGATGGCGGCCATATTGGAAAAGCAATCCTCCGGATCACAATCCGGCGACCAGAAGCTTCTTCAGGAAATCCGCGCCCTGTCAAGTAAAATAGATGATTCCGCGACGCGCATCTCCGCTTT
>CAZLHW010000534.1:0-2948 GCA_964559085.1 uncultured Acidobacteriota bacterium
GTCCGGGTTGACACAGAGACAAACTCCGTCAATCCAGGAACGCAGCGCGGGCAAAAACTCAAGGTAACTTAAAAACTCCATCGACCAGCGCATGGACGGGATGCAGTCTTCGACGGGGCCTATTTTAACCGCGAGGCAGGTCAGGTCATCGCTAACCAGCTGGGAGCCCGTAAACTCCGCCACCGATTCGCGAATTTTGGCGCACAAATCCGCAGGCTGCAATCCGATATTGCGGCGTATTATGGAGCGCAGGCGTTCCTCCCCGAACAGTTCGCCGCCGGGACTGTACGCGTCGGTAACGCCGTCGGAGTAAAAAAGGAAGACATCGCCGGGGCTGAAGGAGACGCTGGCTTGGGTATAGCTGCCCCCCTCCAGGACGCCGAGCGGCATATTGTCTCCCGCCAGCATTTCCAGTCTGTCTTGATCGGCGCGATAGTGGATGGCCCTCGGATGGCCGCAGTCTACATAATCGAGCCGGCGATTCCGGAGATCGAAGCGGCTGTAATAAAGGCTGATGAAGCTCTCGATATTGATCAGCTGGCGCGTCAGATGTTGATGCACATACGTGACGATATCCTTGGGATCCGGAACCTGCCTGGCGACATTGGCTGCCGTGAGCTGTCCAAATGCTTTCAGCAGATCACTCTTGGCCGCAGCGCCCACCAGGGCTGCAGGAACGCCTTTTCCCATGACATCGCCGATAAAAACATCCAGGCAGTCGTCGCCGCATGTCAGAAAATCGAAAAAGTCGCCGTCCACCGCTCGGGAAGGTACCGTCAGGACTCCGATGCGCATCCCCGGCAGCGCGGCCGGCGGCCGGCCCAGCAGGAGCGTTTCCTGGATTCTGCCTCCAATCTCGATTTCTTTGCGAAGCCTTTCCTCGGCGACTGAAATACGGTAAGCGCGCTCGCTCTCGAGAACCATGGCAATCTGGAGAGCCAAGGCTTCAAACAGGCGGATGATAGGACTATCGAATTCCTCTCCGCCTGGTTCTTGCCAGCTTTCCAAAACGCCGACAAGACGGTTTCGGCTGGCAATCGGAATCAGAGCAATTTTGTCCGCTTTTGCCAGTTCCGGTTCGACCGCTGCGTCGATGCGAATCCTGGCCGGATCGTTGATGACTACAGGCATGCGGCCGACCGCTGCACGGCCGAGGATGCCGCTATGCAGTGCCCGCGCAGCAAACACTTCCGCATGCCTGGCAATAGTGGGTTCCAGCATTCCCCCCTTTTCAACCCAGAGAACCGCATGCAATCCCGGCCTGCAGGCTACAATCCGGTCCACGATCCGGGCGAGAATGTCGGGAATATTCTGGGAAGCTCGAAGTTCGGAGCTTATCTCGTAGAGCGTATGCAGGCTTTCCCAATTGGAGCCGAGTTCACGGATGAGGTCCTCATTTTCACCCTCCAGCTCAACCTGGTGCAACGCTTCCTCAACAAGATTGAGGACAATGGAAGCGAGCGGTGCTTCTCCCTTGAGAGAACACAGGAGGATGTGCCCGGAAAAAAAATGGCGATGCGATACCGGGATGCGCGTTATGCCTGCCGGATCCTCCTTCGTCTCCGAAATTACACTCCGGCAGACACACCCGCGGTGGCTGCACAGCCATTCCATCGAATGCGGCGTGGATATCCCCAGCCCAAAGCGTGCATACGCTGCAAGCGGCTTTGCCATCCGATTAAGAGCCGCCGAAAGGCGGCAGCGGAACATGCGCGCCGCCGTCTGTTCCCGACCTCGTTCCGTCCGATCCTCTGCCATAGTCACCTTTGCCGGCCGGCCCGGCTTACATGGCATCCCTGTGTTCCGGTCGGGAGTGCAGACCATGCTGCCGGAGCAGATCGATTAGGGCTGAAGGGCCGATGGGTTTCAAGCAATAGGCATCCGGTCCGCCGCCGGCCAAATCCGGATCTGTTTCATCCTGGACCGGGCAACCTGTCAACATCAATATCTTAAGTTTGCTGAATCTGGGGTTCGCTCGAAGCCGTGCAAGGACCTCCTGTCCGGAAAGCTTGGGAAGCAGAAGATCCAACAAAACACCATCCGGCAGAAAGGATTCCGCCGCGGCGAGCGCTTCCTCCCCGTCGTATGCCGCCTGCGCCTCGTATCCCTCTTTCGTCAGTACATAAACAAGAAACCGGGCAATGTGTCTTTCGTCTTCCACAACAAGAATCCGGGCCGGTCTACAAGGCGCTTCTGCTCGATCCTGTTTCATAAGGTACACTCATTTCCTTAAGCTGCACTCAGGTATTGTGCGGTAATCGGAGCCCGCAACACCCCATAATTTTATAGAGTGCCGGCAAGAAAGATTCAGATTTTTCCCAGTCTACACGCATTCCTTGATCCCCGCAAGCAGGCTGCCCAGTCTACAAAATCCACCCGGCCCGCGGTGTTCTTAATACGAAGGGAACGCCTGGAAGCACCGACGCCCCGCCGGCCTTTTTTGTGACCGAGACGGCCGCGCTCCCGAGTTCCTTGCGGGCGAAATTGCCAACGCCTGCTTCCGCCCGCCCGGCTTATGCCCTGGATTTTATTTGCCGGATGACGAAGATGTGCTAAAGGTGCTATAAATAGAATCAACAGGACTGCACTCCTAATGCGAAGGCAGTCGATTCAATACTTCAAATAATTCAACAGGGCAATCCTATGCCCCTGAAAAGGCCGGACAGCCGGGAGCCATCCTTCAATGAGCGATGAAGCTGAAATAGTGCGCGCGAAGATCGCCGATTTGAAGAGGAGACGGGAGCACCTTGCCGCGAATCTGGATGTGATGGAGGAGATGTTTCAAAAAGTCTTTCATGCCTCCTCCAATCCGATAACGATCGTCGCCGTTGACGACGGAAGGATTATCGATCTTAACCAGGCGGCTGCCGATATGGGCGGCTTCAGGCGGGAGGATTTGCGGGGCCGCAGGTCGGGGGCCACCGGGTTGGGCGAGCAGGAATGCGGCA